>JBQTII010000064.1:0-14561 GCA_052388275.1 Sporichthyaceae bacterium
AGGTGCACCCGGCACAGCGCGACGCTGCCGCTGGGGTCTCGCCACAACGGCTCGGAACCGGCCGGGAGCAGCCGGCGCAGCACCTGGTCGGCAGTCCAGCTGACCGTGGCGACGGTCGGGATGCCGATGCGCTCAAACACCTCGGCGCGGGCCTGGTCGTAGATCCGGGCGACCACGTTCTACACGCCGAACTGCTCGCGGGCCAGCCGAGCGGAAATGATGTTCGAGTTGTCCCCGCTGCTGACTGCGGCGAACGCTCCTGCGCTCTCGATACCGGCGTCGATAAGCGTGCCGGAGTCGAAACCGACCCCGGTGATCCGGCGCCCGGCGAAGCCGGAACCGAGGCGGCGGAAGGCGTCCGCGTTCTGGTCGACCACCGCGACGTCATGTCCCTTGGCCTCGAGCTCGCAGGCCAGGGTGGAACCCACCCGGCCACAGCCCATGATCACGATGTGCACGCCGTGGCTCCATCCGGAATCGTGGCACGTTCGGGCCGGAACGCTACACGCCGGCGCCGAGTTCGCCGATCCCGAGCCCCTGCCTACTCTTGAGGGCAAGCGCTCGCGGGCTGCCGCGGCGGGTACGGCGGAGGTGACGGGTGAACGCTCCGAGCACGGATTCCTCCGCGGCCGGTCCCACCCGCAAACGCCCCGCAACCCACTGGCGAATGCGGCGGGCCACCCGCCCCGGTGCAACGTCCCTGGTCGGCTCCGAGTACGACGTCGAGGTCGGCGCCGTCGCCCATGGCGGTTTCTGCATCGCCCGCGTCGAGGGTCAGGTCGTGTTCGTGCGCCATGCGCTGCCCGGTGAACAGGTCCGGATCCGGGTGACCGAGGGCCGCACCGGTGACCGCTTCCTGCGGGCCGATGCGGTCGAGGTCGCCGCGGCCTCGCCGGACCGCGTCGAGGCCCCGTGCCCCTACGCCGGGCCGGGCCGGTGCGGGGGCTGCGATTGGCAGCACGCGGCACCCGGGGCGCAGCGCCGGCTGAAGGCGGCGGTCGTCGAGGAGCAGTTTCGGCGCGTTGCCGGACTCGACCTCGCGGTCGAGGTGGAAGCCGTGCCGGGCGCAGCCGACGGGTCCGGGTGGCGTACCCGGGTACGTTTCGCCGTCGATGGCGCCGGGCGGGCCGGGATGCGCCGGCACCGCTCGCACGAGGTCGTCCCGATCTCCCGGTGCTTCATCGCCCACCCCGAGGTCAACGCCGCCGGGGTGCTGGACGCGCGCTGGAGCGACACGAGCGAGGTCGCGGTCACGGTGACCGGATCGGGCGAACGGGCGGTGCTGGTGCGCGCGGCCGGTTCCATGCGGGCCAACCCGTCACGGCCCCGGGTCCTGCCGCCGCCACCCGAGGACATCTGCATGCTGCCGGACTGGCCGGCTGGGGTGGCCGGTGTTGAGCGGGTCGTGGAGGTCGTGGGAGGACGGACCTACGTGGTTCCGGCTGGGGGTTTCTGGCAGGTCCATCCGGCCGCCGCCGGCACGCTCGTCGAGACGGTCACCGCCGCCCTGGCGCCACGGCCCGGTGAGGCCCTGCTCGACCTCTACGCCGGATCCGGCCTGTTCGCCGGCGCGCTGGCCCGTCTTCTCGCGCCGGGTGGATCCGTGGTGGCCGTGGAAAGCGACGCCGCCGCCGTCGCGGCGGCCCGGGATAACCTGCTGGGCCTGCCTGGGGTGAGGGTGATCGCCGACCGGGTTGATTCCGCGCTGCTGCGCGGTGTCGGCCGCGCGGATCTGGTGGTGCTGGACCCGCCGCGCACCGGGGCCGGGCGCGCGGTCGTCGAGGCCATCGCCGCGCTCGAGCCTCGCCGGGTGGTGTACGTGGCCTGCGACCCCGCCACCCTGGCCCGGGATATCGCGATCTTCGCCGAATGCGGCTACTCGCTGGGGGCACTGCGCGCCTTCGACCTGTTCCCCCATACCCACCACGTGGAGTGTGTGGCGAGCTTGGACCGCCGGTAGCCGGCGACGTCCGGCAGATCCCCTTGCGGCGACCACCGCCGGCGGGTGAACCGGTACCTTCCCCCCGCGCGGCCCCCCTGTGACACCCGGGCGCGGGCACCGTACCGTCGACGGGTGGACAGCCCGCCCTCGCGCCCGGTGGTTCGTACGCGATCCGCCGGGGGGCCCCCGCGCCTGGTGATCGGCGCGCCTGCCAGCGGGCATGGCAAGACCACCGTGGCGACCGGCCTGATCGCTGCGCTGCGCTCGCACGGACTGTCGGTGTCCGGGCACAAGGTCGGGCCGGACTACATCGATCCCGGCTACCACTGCCTCGCGGCCGGCCGTCCGGCCCGCAACCTCGATGCCTGGCTCAGCGGGCCGGACCTGATCGCTCCGCTGTTCCTGCACGGCGCCGCCGACGCCGACATCGCGATCGTCGAAGGCGTGATGGGGCTCTTCGACGGGGTGAGCGGCGGGGCCGACGAGATCGACGACTTCGCCTC
The DNA here is from genome assembly GCA_052388275.1 of Sporichthyaceae bacterium. Classification (GTDB taxonomy): domain Bacteria; phylum Actinomycetota; class Actinomycetes; order Sporichthyales; family Sporichthyaceae; genus JBQTII01. The sequence goes on from JBQTII010000064.1 coordinate 2,446, forward strand.
CACCGCCCATGTCGCGCGCCTGCTTGACGCCCCGGTCGTGCTGGTGGTCGACGCCGCCGCGCAGGCCAGCTCCGTCGCGGCGCTGGTCCACGGCTTCGCCACCTATGACCCACGGGTGCGTCTGGGCGGGGTCATCCTCAACCGCGTCGGCTCGGACCGGCACGAGCAGATCCTGCGCGACGCGCTGCGAGCACAGGGCACGGCGGTGCTCGGCGCGATCCGGCGCCACGAGGCTGTCGCGACCCCGGCCCGTCACCTGGGCCTGGTGCCCGTCGCCGAGCGCAGCGCCGACGCCCTCGCCGCGGTCGCGGCGATGGGTGAGCTGGTGGGGCGCACCTGTGACCTGCAGGCGCTGGCCGCGCTCGCCTCCTCGGCCGCCCGCCTCGGTGCCTCTCCCTGGGACCCGCAGCTGGCGGTGGGCCCGCGCCCGCGCGGGGTCCTCGGCGCGCGCCCGCGGATCGCGCTGGCGGCCGGGGCGGCCTTCACCTTCAGCTACACCGAGCACGCCGAGCTGTTACGCGCGGCCGGAGCCGACGTGCTCACCTTCGATCCCCTGCGCGACGAGGCGCTGCCCACCGGCACCGTCGCCGTGGTGATCGGCGGCGGGTTCCCCGAGGTGTACGCCGCCTCGCTGAGTGAGAACGAGCGGTTACGCAAGGACATCGCGGACCTGGCCGCCTCCGGCGGGGTCGTGGTCGCCGAGTGCGCCGGACTGCTCTACCTTGCCCGCACTCTTGACGGTTCGCCGATGTGCGGCGCTCTCGCGGTCGATGCCGTGATGACCCCGCGCCTGACGGTGGGTTACCGCGAGGGTTTTGCCGCCACCGATTCGGTGATCGCGCGCGCCGGAGATCGAATCCGCGGCCACGAGTTCCACCGCACCGCCGTCACCCCTGGCGCGGGAGAGTTCGGGCCGGGCTGCGGTCCGGCCTGGGAATTGACTCTCGGCGGGCACGGGCCGGAGGGTCACGTCCGGGGTCTGCTGCACGCCTCTTATGTGCATCTGCACTGGGCCGGTCACCCGCGGATCGCGACTCGCATCGTGGCGGGCGCACGGCGTGTGGTCGGCGACCGCAGGTGAGTGAACAGGCCAGCGCCGCCGCGGGTGTCGATGATCTGATGCTTCGTCACCATGGTGACCTCGACGTTGCCCCGGGCCTGGTCGACCTGGCGGTCAATGTTCGTGCGGGCATGCCGCCGCCGTGGCTTGCCCGCGTCCTTGCCGACTCACTCACCGCTATCGCCGCCTATCCTCGCCCGGCCCCCGCCACCGCAGCCGTCGCCGAACGGCACGGGCGCCTCCAGAGCGAGGTCCTGCTCACCTCGGGCGCCGCGGAGGCCTTCACGCTGATCGCCCGGGCGCTGCAACCCCGTCGCGCCGTGGTGGTGCATCCGCAGTTCACCGAACCCGAACTCGCCCTGCGGATAGCCGGCAAGGCGGTGCACCGCCTGCTGCTGCGCGGGGACTGCGACTTCACCTTCGATCCTGGCGACGTGCCCGAGGACGCCGACCTCGTCATGCTCGGCAATCCGACCAACCCCACCTCGCGGCTGCATCCGGCCGCGGCGATCGAGGCCCTGGTGCGCCCGGGCCGGGTGGTGGTCGTGGACGAGGCCTTCATGGACGTCGTCGTGGGGGAGAGCGAATCGCTGGCGCGGCGCCGTGATCTGCCTGGCGTGCTCATCGTCCGGAGCCTGACCAAGACCTGGGGTCTGGCCGGGCTGCGGGTGGGGTACGTGCTCGGCGCACCGGAGCTGATTGATGCGCTGGGCCAGGTTCAGCCGCACTGGTCGGTGAGCACCCCCGCCCTGGCCGCTGCGGTGGCCTGCAGCACGCCCGCGGCCGTGCGCGCTGCCGGCGGGGAGGCGCTGGAGATCGCGCTGGAACGAGGGCACCTGGTGCGTGGCCTGAGTGCGCTGCCCGGGGTGCGCGTGGTGGCTGATCCGGCCGCGCCGTTCGTGTTGGCCGCCGTCGAGTACGGCGACATGGTCCGGGCGGGTCTGCGCGAGCATGGTTTCGCCCTGCGGCGCGGGGACACCTTCCCCGGCCTGGGGCCGAGCTGGGTGCGCATCGCCGTCCGCGATGTGCTCACGACCGACCGGCTGCTGGCCGCATGGCGCACGGTGCTCGTCGATGGTGGCCTGCCGGTAGTGCGGAGGAGGCTCTGAGCCCGCGGCCTGGCGAGCGCGCGGCGCGCTCGCGGGCGCCAGGTTTTGCCGACGCCGCCCGCAGCGCGGTCTACCAGGTGCTGGCCCAGCGCCGTGATGTCCGCTCGGGCTTTCTGCCGGACCCGGTCGAGGACGAGGTGCTGCTGCGAGTGCTGGGAGCCGCCCACGTTGCACCGAGTGTGGGGCTGTGCCAGCCGTGGGATTTCCTCGTGATCCGCTCCGCGGCGACCCGGGCGCGCCTGGCCGCCTTGGCCGCCGCCGCGCGGGAGCGTTACGCCGCCGCCCTGCCCGGGGCGCGGGCCCGCGCATTCGAGCCACTGCGCATTGAGGCCATTGAGTCCGCGCCGGTCGGGATCGTCGTCACGTGTGATCCGACCCGCGGTGGCCGCCACACGCTGGGCCGCACGTTCGCGCCGCAGACCGCCGCACACTCGGCGGCGGCCGCGGTGCAGAACCTCTGGCTGGCCGCCCGCGCGGAGGGGCTGGGCGTGGGCTGGGTCAGCTTCTTCGATCCGGCTGACCTGGCGGCCGAACTGCACCTGCCCGCGCACGTGGACGTCGTGGCCTATCTGTGCGTCGGCCACGTCGAGTCCTTCGCCGATGCCCCGGAGCTGGCTCAGGCGGGCTGGGCGAGGCGCCGCCCACTGGCCTGGGCGGTCCATTCGGAAGAATTCGGCCGACGCGGACTACCGGGAGCGCAATCGATGAACCTGTTGCAGGAGACGCTGGCCGCCATCGGCCCGGCGGATGCCGCCGCGGGCGCCGCCGCGCGTGCGCGGCAGGACCGGATGACCAAGCCGGCCGGCTCGCTGGGGGTGCTCGAGGACGTGTCGGTGGCGTTGGCCGCCCTGGCCGGGGTGTGCCCCGCCCCACTACCCGAGCCGGCGGCGGTGGCGATCTTCGCCGCCGACCATGGGGTGCACGCCCAGGGGGTGACGCCCTGGCCGCAGGAGGTCACCGCGCAGATGGTGGCGAACTTCCTGGCCGGGGGCGCCGTCGTCAACGCCTTCGCCGCGCAGGTCGGGGCCGAGGTGGTCGTGGTCGACGTCGGGGTGGCGGCCGCGCTGGACCCGGTGCCGGGGCTGCTGCCACGCAAGGTTGCGCTCGGCACCGCGGACATGACCGCGGGGCCGGCGATGAGCGCGGAGCAGGTGCTCGCGGCGATCGAGGTGGGGATCGAGGTCGCCCGGGATCTGGTGGCCGCCGGTAACCGCGCCCTGCTGTGCGGAGACATGGGGATCGCCAACACCACGGCCTCCGCGGCCCTGATCGCGGTGTTCACCGGCGCGCCCGTCGAGTTGGTGACCGGGCGGGGTACCGGGATCGATGACGCGATGTATGCGCACAAGGTCGCGGTGGTGAGCGCGGCGCTGGCCCGGCACGCTCCGGATCGCTCCGATCCCCTCGCGGCCCTGGCAGCGGTCGGCGGACTGGAGCACGCCGCGTTGGTCGGGCTGCTGCTCGGCGGTGCCGCGCTGCGAGTGCCGGTCCTGCTCGACGGGGTGATCGCCGGCGCCGCCGCGCTGGTGGCCGCCGCGCTGGCCCCACAGGCCCCGGTTGCCTGGATCGCCGGGCACCGCAGCGCGGAGCCCGGGCACAGCGTCGCACTGGAACACCTGGGTCTGCGCCCGCTGATCGATCTGGACCTGCGCCTGGGCGAGGGCACCGGGGCGCTGCTGGCCCTGCCGCTGGTGCAGGCCGCTGCCCGCGCCCTGGCCGAGGTGGCCACCTTCGACTCCGCCGGGGTGAGCTCGAGATGATGAGCGCGCATGGGCATCCGGGGCGCCCGCTTCGTCTGGTCGAAAGTGGGCCGCAGCTCATTCATGAGCGGGGGACCACGCGGCGGCGAGCGCGGCGAGCGCGGCGGGCGCGGCGGGCGCGGCGATGAGCGCGCCCGAGGCCCTGCCCTACCCGGTCGGCCTGCGGCTGTCCGGCCTGCGGGTGTTGGTCGTCGGGGGCGGGCAGGTCGCCGCGCGCCGCATCCCGGTCCTGCTCGATGCGCACGCCGACGTCGTGCTGGTTTCCCCCGCCCTCACCCCGTCCATCCAGGCGCTCGCGGATCATGGCCGGATCCGCTGGGAACAGCGGGTTTACTCCCCGTCAGATCTCGATGACGTGTGGTACGCCCTCGCCCTGACCGCGGACGCCGCAGTGAATGCCGCGGTCGCGCACGACGCCCGCACGCGGCGGATCTTCTGCGTACGAGCCGACGATGCCAGTAGCGCGACGGCCTGGACGGCCGCCTCGGGGCGCTATGACGGCATGACGATCTCGGTACTGGCCGGGCGCCGACCGCGACGTGCGGCCGGCGCGCGTGATGCGATTCTGGCCGCGCTGCGCGAGGGGGGCGCGGTCGTGATGACCCCGGGCGAGAAGTCCGCCGGCGTTGCCCTGGTCGGCGGCGGACCGGGCGATCCGGACCTGATCACCGTGCGCGGACGCCACCTGCTCGCGCTGGCGGACGTGGTCGTTGCGGACCGCCTTGCGCCACCGGCACTGCTCGCTGAGCTCGGTCCGCACGTCGAGGTCGTCGATGCCTCGAAGATCCCGTACGGGCGCCACATGGCCCAGGAGGCGATCAACGAATGCCTGATCACCCATGCGCGAGCCGGAAAGTTCGTCGTCCGGCTCAAGGGCGGTGATCCGTATGTGTTCGGACGCGGGTTCGAGGAGGCGATCGCGTGCGCCGAGGCCGGCATCGCCTGCACCGTCGTGCCGGGAATCAGCAGCTCGATCGCAGTGCCGGCGATCGCGGGGATCCCGGTCACTCACCGCGGGGTCGCGCATGAGTTCACCGTCGTGTCCGGCCACGCCGGCCCGGACGCCGCCGATTCGCTGACCGACTGGGCCGCGCTGGGCGCAATGCGCGGCACCCTCGTCCTGCTCATGGCGATCGACAAACTCCCCGCGATCTCGGCTGCGCTGATCACGCACGGCCGCGACGGCGCCACCCCGGTCGCGGTCGTGCAGGAGGGCAGCACCGCCGCTGCGCAATTCCTGCGCTCGACCCTGGCCGAGGTCGGTGCGGACGCGGCGGCCGCAGCGATCCGCCCCCCGGCGGTGGTGGTGATCGGCGAGGTCGTGGCCGTAGGCGATGGCGCGGCCCGCGCCCCGCGCAGCGCGCCGTGACCGGCGCGGGGCTCATCGAGATCACCGACGCCGCGGATCTGCGGCTCGGAGATTATGCGCGGCTGACCGATGTCGGCCATCGGGTGCGCCGCGAGCCCGCGGCAGGGGTGTTCATCGCCGAGGGCGCGACGGTACTGCACCGCGCGCTCGCCGCGGGTTTCACGCCCCGATCACTGCTGCTGGCACCCACCCGCCGGTACTCCTGCGCCGAGGCGATCGACGCTGTGCTGGCGCTCGGCGCTCCGGTCTACCTCGCCCCGCCGAAGCTCCTGGAAGATCTGACTGGGTTTCAGGTGCACCGGGGACTGCTCGCGGCGATGGCGCGCCGCCCGTTGCCGCAGGTGGCGGACGTCCTCCTCGGTGCGCGGCGCGTGGTGGTGTGCGAGGACGTCGTCAATCACACGAACGTCGGCACGATCTTTCGTTGTGCGGCCGCGCTGGGTATCGACGCGGTTCTGGTCAGCCCGGCGTGTGCGGATCCGTTGTACCGGCGGGCGATCAGGACCTCGATGGGCGCGGTCTTCGCCCTGCCGTGGACCAGGTGCCCGTCCTGGCCTGGGGTGCTGGACGAGCTGCGCAGCGCCGGCTTCACCATCGCGGCGCTGTCCCCGGCGCCGTCCGCGCTCGATCTCGCCGTCCTGGCAATCGATCCGCCGCCGCGCCTGGCCTGGGTGCTCGGCACCGAAGGCTCCGGGCTCAGTGCCGACGCGCTGCGCACCGCGGATCTGTGCGTGCGCATCCCGATGAGCGGCGAGGTCGACTCCCTCAACGTCGCCGCCGCTGCCGCGGTCGCCTTTTACGCCACCCGGGTGAACTGCGCGAGGTAGCGGTGTCGGAATCGGGCTTAGCTGTCCCGCCTTGTCATGCTTCGCGCAACTGTTCGGCACGGTTGACTCGGCACGGTTGACAGCGAAGTCCACCTGGCATTCCCGCGAGGTGGCGCGGAGGCGCAGGCACTGGTGGACCACTCGCGCGTGACCCTCGGGGCGCTGCCGGTACCCCGGCGCTCTGGACCCGAACACGGCCCGGGCCTCGCCTCGCCGGCAGTGCCCGGCACCCTCGTCGAACTCGGGATCCCGGGAGTGAGCGGCGCGGTCGAGATCGCCCGCGGTGGCCACGCGCTCGTTTACCACGCCTGGCAGCGCGAGCTTGCCCGTCCGGTCGCGGTCAAGGTGGCCGCCTCCGATAACGACCTCGCTCGCGTCCGGTTCGTCGCCGAAGGCGCGGCCCTGGGCCTGCTCTCGGAGCATCCCCATGTGATCGACGTCCACGGGGCCGGGATCGCCCGCGGCCGGGCCTATCTCGTCCTCGCCTACGCCCGTCTGGGCACCTTGGCGGATCAGGTTCGCGCCGGCGGCCCGCTGCCCTGGCAGTGCGCTGCGAGCATCGGGATCAAGCTTGCGGGCGCTCTGCACAGCGCGCACCTGGCGGGGACGGTGCACCGCGACGTCAAGCCGGCGAACGTGCTGATCTCCGGGCTCGGCGAGCCGTTGCTCGCGGACTTCGGGGTCGCCGCCATGCCCGGCGGACCGCCTGCACTGGTCCGCGTCCCGACCTCGGTGCCCTATGCCGCACCGGAGTCCCTCGATGGTGGACCTGGATCGCCGGTGGCCGACGTGTACTCCCTCGCGGCGACGGTGTACTTCCTGCTGGCCGGCTCGCCGCCGTTCACCACCGCGTTGGACGAAGCCTTCATCGCGCTGTATCTGCGGATCGCGAGCGCGCCGCCGCCGCCGCTGCCCGCGGGGGTCCCGGCCGACATCGCGCAGGTGTTGGCGGCCGCGCTGGCCAAGGACCCCGCAGAGCGGCCGGCGGATGCAGCCGAGTTCGGCGGCGCCCTGGCTGCGGCGCTTGCCTGCGGCGGCGGACCGGTCCTCGACCCGCTCATCCTCGACCTGCGCGCGCAAGTAGTCGCCCGGATCGGCAAGGCCGACGTGATGGGCGCCGCCCCGGTGGGGAGGCGCGGCGCCCATCACGTGAGTTCTGAGTTAACGTCAGATACTGACGCGGTCACCGCCGATGTGCTGGTTCCTCACCGCCCGGGCCCGGCGCGCCCGGCCTGATCAGGCCTGGCCGGTGGTGCGCGAGCTCAACTCGCGTACGTCGGAGAACGAGACCGCGCCGCGACGCAGCGCCTCGTTGGCGAGCTGCACCCGGCGACGGTCACCACCGGCGGCAATCTCGAACTTCTCGTAGAGCTTGAGCAGGTGCTGCTTGACCGCGGCCTCGGTAACGAACAACATGCCCGCGACCTGGCGGGTGGAGGCGGGTTCGAGGAACATTCCCGACGTGGCGGCGGTCTGGAACAACGCCATGAGCACATCACGCTCGCGGCGGGTCAGCTCCGGAGGTGGCTCGGCCGCGATGGTGTCGGAGTAGTCGGTGAGGGCGGGGTCGGGCCGGAACGCCAGCCGGGACCCGCCGATCCGGATTTCGTCGCGGTCGCGCAGCACTCGTTCGGAGTGGATGCGCTCCCCATTGACGAAGGTGCCGTTGCGGGAGCCGAGGTCGCGTACCGACCAGCCCCCGGCCCGCGGCTCCACCATGGCGTGCACCCGGGACACCGCGGGGTCCTCGATCTGCAGGTCGTTGGCGGCGGCACGACCCAAACTCACCGGCTCTGCCGATAGCGGGATGAACTCCGGACCTTGCGGTCGGGAGACAACTAGATGCGCGACCATGCCCCACCCCAGATAGTGCGCCCCACCCCCGTGGTGACACCTCGACGGTAGCGGGACCGGGCGGTTATCGGCATGCCGCCAAACAGGGGAGGCTGGGTGCGCGGGGCTCCCACCCCCAGTGCCAAAGGACACCCCGATCATGCACACAGTCATGATGTTGGGCCGTTCGGGGGATCTGACCTGGCAATCAGGACAGGACAGACATCACCGAAGGTGATGACGAGTTCTCAGGTGAACAGTCCAGAGCCCCAGAATGCGCCGGGGGAGTTGACGCCCGGCGGGCACGCGTACACCCCCGAACTCGTGTGGCGGATGTACTCATTCAGCACGTCGGCGGCTGCCAGGCGGGCCTGGATTCGGCTGAAGGCGGCCGGATCCTTCTGGAAGGAGATGAAGAACAGTCCGGCGTCCAGGCGGCCCAGTCCGTCGGAGCCGTCGACGAAGGAGAAGCCCCGGCGCAGCATGGTGGTGCCGTCGTTGGTCAGCGGCGAGGCCAACTCAATGTGCGAGCCGCGGGGCTGGTCGGCGATCACCACCGGGTCACGCTCGAGCGCCGCGCCCGCGGGCGCACCCTCGCGCTTGTCCCGGCCGATGATCCCCTCTTGATCGAACAGCGGCGTGCGGTCCCAGATCTCGACGATCATCCGGATCCGGCGCGTCACCAGGTAGGTACCGCCGCGCATCCACTCCTGATCGCCCTCCGCCCCGACCCAGACGTGCTCGGCCAGCGCGCTCTCGTCACCGCCGGCGATGTTGCTGGTGCCGTCCTTGAAGCCGAACAGGTTGCGGGGGGTCTGCTCCGCCGGCGTGGTCGAGGACGTCTTGCCGAACCCGAGTTGGGACCAGCGCACGGAGACCGTGCCGAAGCCGATCCTGGCCAGGTTGCGGATCGCGTGCACGGCGACCTGCGGGTCGTCCGCACAGGCCTGCACGATGATGTCCCCACGCGAACTCAGGGGGTCGATGGTGTCACCGGGAAAGTTCGGCAGATCCTGCAATGCGGCAGGTCGTGCCGAGGTCAGGCCGAAGCGGGCCTGGCCGTCCCGGGAGAACAGCGAGGGCCCGAACCCGATCGTCAGCGTCAGCCGTGAGGGCGGCAACCCCACGGCCTCTCCGGTATCCCCGGGTGGGGCCTGCACGACGGTGGGGAAAGAACCCCCTTCGACGGCGTCGAGTCCCGCGCACATGCGCTCCGCGGCCGCCGTCCATGCCTTGAGCAGCGTGCTCAGTTCCTCGCGATCTTCGGTGAGCACGTCGAAGGCGGTGATGTGCAGCCGGTCCTGGACCGGGGTGGCGATGCCTGCCTGCTGGGCTCCGCGAAAACTCACCGGCTCCCCGCGCGGGGCGTCCAGGCCCTGGCCCTGCGCCCCGCTGGTGTCGGCCACCGCGGCCCTGGTCGCGTAGCCGACACCGCCCGCCGCGCCGAGCGCGGCCAGGCCGCCGGTGAGGCCGAGCATCCGCCGGCGGCTGACGCCGACCGGCGCAGCCTCGACAGGCTCGGGATCGGTGGGGTCCATGGGCGCGGTTCCTTCCCTGGGCGAGGGTGTTTCAGGCGGTGGCGATGGCGGCGCCGAGCTTGGAGAGCGGCTCGGCCAGGGCATTGACGACATCGGCGAGGACCTTGCGCTGGGCCTCGGTCACAGTGTCGTAGGAGACGTAGCCATTGCCGTCGACGTACTTGGCCAACTCGGCCTCGACATCGTCGAACTCGGCCGCAATCGTGGTGACCAGGGCCGCGTCGGCCGGCTCGGCGATCGGGCGCAGCAACTCGAACACCTTGCGGGCGCCGTCGAGGTTGGCCTTGAAGTCGACCAGGTCGGTGTGGCTGAACGCCTCTTCCTCGCCGGTGATCTTGCCCGCAGCGATCTCGTCCATGAGTTCCTTGGCGCCGAGCGCCATGATGGAGGGGTCGACCTCCGCGGTGGGAATCAGCGTGCGCAAGGTTCCCAGGTCGACCAGCAACTGGTCACCGACGGCCCCCATGCCCTCGGTGCTCTCCTGCTCCCAGAGCGCCTTCTCGATCACGTGCCAGCCGGTCCAGGTCTGGCCCTCCTCCAGATCCGCCTCGCGCAGGTCGACCTTGGGGTCGATCTCTCCGAACGCGGCGGCCACCGGTTCGATGCTCTCCCAGCCCACGCGCGAGGGCGCGTACAGCGACTTCGCCTTGGCCACGTCGCCCGTCTTGACGGCGGCGACGAAGGCCTCGCTCTTGGTGATGCTGTCCTGGACCTGGGCGATGAGGTAGGCCCGATAGGAGGTCACCGCTGCGGACTCGGCGGGGGAGAGGTCGGCGGCCGCACGGGCAGTCTCCCCGGCCAGGGCGGCCGAGCCGGACGCGGAACCTGATCCGGAGGCCGATGCGCCGGCGCCCGAGGCCGATCCCGCCGGTGCGGAGGTCTCGGCCGCAGGGGCGGAGGACCCGGCGACGTCATCGCTGTCGTCGGCACACGCCGCCAGCGGTAGGGCGATCAGGAGCGCGGCCAGGAGGGCGTGGCGGGAAAGGTTCATGGGGGACCGATCATGGGAAGCGCGCAGACAAGGAAAGCCTCACCTTAGTTCATGCAGGTGAGGTGCCCCGTCAAGCCTCGGTCAATTTGCCCTTCTGCACCTTGCCCAGCGCGTTGCGCGGAAGCTCGTCGCGGAACTCGATGCGTCGCGGGCGCTTGTGTGCCGCCAGCCCTTCCGCCACGAAGGCCATGAGCTCGTCCGCGCGGACGTCATCGGCCACCACATAGGCGACGATGCGCTGGCCCAGATCGTCGTCCGGTTCCCCGACGACGGCGGCCTCGTGTACGGCGGGGTGGGCCAAGAGCGCGACCTCGATCTCCCCGGCGCCGATCCGGTAGCCCCCGGACTTGATCAGGTCGACGGAGGAACGCCCGAGGATGCGGTGCCAGCCGCCGTCATCGATCGCGGCAACATCTCCGGTGCGGAACCAGCGGTCCTCGGTGAAGCAGGCGGCGGACGCCTCCGGGCGGCCGAAGTACCCGTCGAACAGCGTCGAGCACTGCACCTGTAGCTCCCCGACGCTCGTGCCGTCGTGGGGTACCGGCCCACCGAAGTCGTCGACCAGGCGGGTCTGCACACCGCTAAGGGCGGTGCCGACCTGACCGGGGCGGCGCTCGGAGTCGGCCCGCGAGCTCACCGTGATCATGGTCTCGGTCATGCCGTAGCGCTCCACGGGCGCCAGCCCGGTGAGTGCCTGCAGGTCGGCGAAGGTGGCCGCGCTCAGCCCCGCGCTGCCGGAGACCAGCAGGCGGGCGTGCCGTAGCCGCTGTGCCGCCTCGGGTTCGGCACAGATCCGGGACCAGATCGTCGGCACCCCGAAGAACAGCGACCCTCCCTTGGCGGCCGCCTTGGCGTACGCCTGCGGCGTCGCGGACCCGGTGTGCACCAACCGCGAGCCCGTTCGCAGCGCCCCGAGCACTCCGAGGATCAACCCGTGGACATGAAACAGGGGCAGGCCGTGCACCAGGGTGTCCTCGGCGTTCCAGGACCAGGCCTCGGCGAGGGCGTCGAGGTTGTCCGCGATCGCCCAGGGACTCAGCACCACGCCCTTGGGGGCGCCGGTGGTTCCGCTGGTGTAGAGCACCAGCGGTCCGGGCCGTTCCTGGGGATCCAGCCGTGCGCCACGGGCCATGGGCGAGCCCGGCCACGGCACGGGGAGATACATGCGGTCCGGGCCCCAGTCCGGCTGGCCGAGGATGTAGATGGCGCCACTGTCGCTCAGGATGTGGTCGCGCTCCAGCGGCCCGGCGTCCGGAGCGATCGGTACCACCGGCGTACCCGCGGCCAGCGCCCCGACGATCGCGACCAGGGTCGTGGGTGTGGGTTTGGCCTCCACCGCGACCATCGGTATCCCGCGGATCCGCGAGGCCAGCGCGGCGGCGGCGCAGGCCAGTTCGGCGAAGGAGCACTGGCCCTCGCCAATGCTGATCGAATCGGGGCCGTCGTAGCCGGTGAACAAGGCCGGCAACATGTGGCCCAGGCGCAGCGGGGGGCGGGGCGGGGCCGGTTCGGCTAGGGGTTGTGTTGCCTCGGTACTGCCAGCGTCTGCGTCGGTCGCTACGCCGCCGGTCCCTGCGCCCCCGGTCCCTGCGCCCCCGGTCCCTGCGCCCCCGGTCCCTGCGCCCCCGG
>JBQTII010000065.1:0-17022 GCA_052388275.1 Sporichthyaceae bacterium
CTAGGTCGCGGGGTGGGCCCGTGCGATGGGAGCGCAGAATCGGACGTTTCCGCAGGTCAGCGGGGTGCCCGGGACGGGATTTGAACCCGTACTCCCTCTCGGGAAGCGAGGTTTAAGCTCGCCGCGGTTGCCAGTTACGCCACCCAGGCGGACAGCTCACACGTTAGCGGAGCCGCGTCAGGCCGGGTCGTCCTCTATCAGCGTGCCGATCATTCCGACGAGGGTGGCCATCCCGGCGCGCATCTCCGTGCGGATTTCGGCCAAGCCCCGGTCCATCTCGGCAAAGCCATAGTCCATGCGCCGGCCCTGCTCCACCTGCGTCTGATGGAGGGCGTTGATCGCGCCGAGGTGCGCGCGCAACTCGGCGCGGACCTCCGAGACGTCCCGGTCCGCCCCTGCTGCCAGGACCCGCGCGGCCTGCGCATCCACGACGGTGGGCGCGACCTGCTCGCGCAGGCGCGCCACCTCGGACTCGAGGGTGCTCACGCGCCGTTCGAGGTCAGGCGCCTCACCCGCTGAATCGGCCATGGCACGAGACTAGGTGCTGGGTCCGACACTCTCCAGGCCGGTCGCAGCACTGCTCAGCCCGCCTCGCGGGCGGCGCGGCCCAGGACGTCGTCGAGCATCGATTCGGTCAGCCGGCCCGTGAAGGTGTTCTGCTGGCTGGGGTGAAACGAGCCCAGGAGCAGCAGGTCACCGTGCGGCCCGGCGAGCTCGACCCCGGACCCGTGCCCGAAGTGGGGGCGGGGGCGCGGGATCGGCACGCCGTTGGTGGCCAGGCCGGCCAGCGCCGCCGACCAGCCGAACGAACCGAGGCACACGACGACGCGCAGGGTGGGCAACACGAACGCCACCTCAGCGTCGAGCCACGGCCGGCAGGCGTCGCGTTCGTCGTTGGTGGGCTTGTTCAGTGGCGGGGCGCAGCGCACAGCCGCTGCCATCCGGGCGCCCAGAAGTCGCTGCCCGTCGCCGGCGTGAATGGAGGTCTCGATCGCGGCCAGGCCGACCCGGTGCAGGGAGGCGAACAGCCAATCCCCGCTGCGGTCCCCGGTGAAGATTCGCCCGGTCCGGTTGCCGCCGTGCGCGGCGGGGGCGAGCCCGATGATCAGGACGCGAGGCTCGGCCGCGCCCCAGCCGGCGATCGGCCTACCCCAGTAGGGCTCGTCGGCGTAGGCCCTGCGCCGTTCCAGCGCCACCTGCTCGCGCCAGGAGACCAGCCGCGGACAGGCGCGACACACGGATTGGCGCGCTTGCAGCTCCGCGAGGTCGCCGGCGGAGGCTGCAAGGGCTGCCACCGCGCCGGGATCGGCGGCCACCGGGGTGCCGGGCACCGCCGGGTCGCCGGGCCACCCGGTCCCGGGCGGGGCGAATGGCAGTCGCTGCGCGGTCACGAGAGCCAACTTCTGTATGCGTGTCGGGCCTTGCGGCGCGTGCGATACCCCGGGACACACACAGAAGTTGGGGCAGTCACGGCACGGCAATCGAGGCGGCGATGCCATCCAGAATGTCGTGCTCGGAGGCGATGAGGTCCGGCGGCGCAGCGCGGTCGGCGCACAGGCGGGTGAGGATGCGGTCCACGACCAGGGCGCCCGCGCCGATCAGGTCGACGCGGCCGGGGTGCATCACGGGGATCGCGGCGCGCTGCTCGCGGGTGCTCGCCAGCATCCGGGCCGCGATCCCGTGAACGGTCGCGGCGGGGATCCGGGTGCCATGGATCGCGACCGGGTCGTAGGCCGCCAGCCCGAGCGCGATCCCGGCGATGGTGGTCACGGTGCCGGCCACTCCGATGAGGGTGTGGGCCTTCGGGAGCGGAACCCCGTCGGCCGCGAGGTCGATGGCGGCCTCGATGTCCGCGGTGGCCGCGGCGATCTCGTCAGCGGTCGGCGGGTCTCCGTGCAGGTGACGTTCGTGCATCCGCACACAACCCACGTCGACGGAGCAGGCCGCCCGGACCGTCGCGGCGCCGCCGACGAGATCGCCCAGGACGAACTCCGTCGAGCCGCCCCCGACGTCAACGACGAGGTAGGGCCCCGCCAGCGAGCGGTCCATCCCGCCGGTCGCACCGGCGAAGGACAGCGCGGCCTCCTGCGCCCCCGTGATCACCTCGGGCTCGACGCCGAGGATCTGCTCGATTCCGGACCGGAACTCCGCGGCGTTCTCGGCGTCGCGGGTCGCGCTGGTAGCCACGAAACGCACCCGCTCCACCCCGGCGGTGGCGATGGCATCGGCGTAGACCCGGGTGGCGGCGAAGGTCCGTTCCAGGGCATGCGGGGCCAGCCGCCCGGTCGCGTCCACCCCCTCACCCAGCCGCACGACCTGCATCCGGCGCTCGACGTCGACCAGCCCACCGGCGGTGACCTCGGCGATCAGCAGCCGGATCGAGTTGGTACCGCAGTCGATTGCCGCCACCCGCGTCATTGGTCACCCCACTCGGTGAGTGTTCACTACGTCCGACGATCGGCCGCCTATCGGACGCTATTCGTCGGACGTCCCGCGAGACGACGGCGGGGTGAGGGTGACGTCCGACGATCGGGGGCCTATCGGACGCTATTCGTCGGACGTCCCGGGCTTATCCGGCAGGCAGGGGTGGCGGGTCCACCAGGAGCCGAGCAGGGCCAGCACCTCGTCGCCGAAGGGATTCACGCCGGGACCGGCAGCGAGCGCGTGCCCGGCGAGGACGTGCAGGCATTTCACTCGCGCCGGCATTCCGCCCGCGGAGATCCCGGCGATCTCCGCCACGTCCTCCATGGCCGTCCGGCGCGCCAGGTAGTCCGCGTGCGCGCCGGCGTAGGCGAGTGCCAGGTCCGCATCGGCGGCGAGGCGTAGATTCATCTCGCGCATCACCCCGCCGGCCTCCAGCGTCCCGATCGCCGAGGCCGCGGCGGGGCAGGTCAGGTAGAACGTCGTCGGGAACGGCGTGCCGTCGTCGAGGCGGGGGCGGGTGGTGAGCACGTCCGGGTTACCGCAGGGGCAGCGATGGGCCACCCCCGCGGCCGAACGCGGGGCCCGCCCTAGTTGGGCGGTCACGGCCGCGTGATCGGCCGGGTCCAGGGCCCCGGCCCTAGCGCTCAGCGCGAGTCCCCGACCGGGAGCTCGGAGTTCGGGGTGGACGCCTCGGCCACCGAGGAGAAGAGCCGGTCCCACCAGGGGGCGTCGCCAGGAACGCCGTCGAGCCCGGCCTGCTCGGCGAGCGGCGGGTCGGTCACCCGGAAACCGGCCTCACCGGGCAGCACGAAGTGCAGCCGCCGGCGGGCCTCGCGCTCGATGTAATACGGCTGGTCGACGGCCTCCAAGTCCCGCTCCAGGTCGGCCACCCGGGCGACGCGCTCGGATACCTGAGCGCGCAGTTCGGCGATGTCCGCGCGCTGCGCCACGAGCCGCTGCGCGGGGTAGGCCACCGAGAGGGCGGTGGCGAACAGCACGACTGCCACCACCACCGCGCGCCGGGTGAACGGGCTGCGGCCACCGCTTCCGGGCGTGATCACCGGCTCGGCCACCGCCTGCGCAGGGATCAGCGTGCGGCGGCCCCGGGAGCGCAGGGCGCCCGGGCGCGCGCGGTCGCGGGCCGTGGGTCGCGGCGCCGGAGAACGGCGTGGCACCTTCATGAGCGAACCGCCGACATCACGAACCGCCCACGAAACGCGGGAAGGCGCCGCGGCCCGCGTACCGCGCGGCGTCGTCGAGCATCGCCTCGATGCGCAGCAACTGGTTGTACTTCGCCACGCGCTCCGAGCGCGCCGGAGCTCCGGTCTTGATCTGACCGCAGTCGGTCGCGACTGCGAGGTCGGCGATCGTGGTGTCCTCGGTCTCCCCGGAGCGGTGGCTCATCATCGCCCGGTACCCGCTGCGGTGAGCGAGGGACACCGCGTCGAGGGTCTCGGTGAGGGTGCCGATCTGATTGACCTTCACCAGCACCGCGTTCGCGGTGTGCTCGGCTATTCCGCGCGCCAGCCGCTCGGGGTTGGTGACGAACAGGTCGTCCCCGACGAGCTGCACGGCCGACCCGAGGGTCTGGGTGAGGCTGTGCCAGCCGTCCCAATCCTCCTCGTTCATCGGGTCCTCGATGGACACCAGCGGATAGTGCGCCGCGAGCTCGCCGTAGTAGTCGGCCATCTGCTGCGAGGTCCGCTTGCTTCCCTCGAACAGGTACTGCCCGTCGGAGTAGAACTCCGTCGCGGCCACGTCCAGGGCCAGCGCGATATCGGTGCCCAGGCGATATCCGGCCTGCTCGACGGCGACGGCGATCAGATCCAGGGCCGCCCGGTTGCTCGGCAGGTCCGGCGCGAAACCGCCCTCATCACCCAGGCCGGTGCCCAGGCCCTGGCGCTTGAGCACCGCCTTGAGGCTGTGGTAGACCTCCGCGCCCCAGCGCAGGGCCTCGGAGAAGGTCGCGGCCCCAATGGGGGCGATCATGAACTCCTGGATGTCGACGGAGGTGTCCGCGTGCGCCCCGCCGTTGAGGATGTTCATCATGGGCACCGGCATGAGGTGGGCGTTGGGGCCGCCGACATAGCGGAACAGCGGCAGGTCGACGCTGATCGCCGCGGACCGCGCCACCGCGAGCGAGACACCCAGAATCGCGTTGGCGCCCAGGCGGGACTTGTCCGGTGTGCCGTCGAGGTCGAGCATCACCTGGTCGATGAGGCGCTGTTCGGTGGGATCGAAGCCAATCAGCTGGGGCTGGATTTCCTCGAGCACGGCGTTGATCGCGCGCTGCACCCCCTTGCCGAGGTAGCGGGCCGCGTTGCCGTCACGCAACTCGACGGCCTCGAAGGCCCCGGTTGACGCGCCGGAGGGAACGGCGGCCCGGGCGATCGTGCCGTCATCGAGAACGACCTCGACCTCGACCGTCGGGTTACCCCGAGAGTCGAGGATTTCGCGAGCATCGATTTCCTCGATCGTGGACACGGGGTGCCTCCGGATGGTGCGCGCGCAGGTGAGAGCACAACCCTACCGACGCGAGCGCAGCTCCTTAGGCCGCCGCTCCGCGACCGCCGTGCTGACGTGAGAGTTCTTCACCGTTGTGTCGGTGATGAACCGGTTGGTCCCCTGAGCGCGACGGTCAGGCCTCGTGCGGGCGGCGGCGCCCGAGCACCCGGTACAGCACCGGGTCCTCGTCCTTGTAGGGCGAGAGCCCGGTGGATTCGACCTCGAAGTCCACGTCGAAGCCGTACTTCTCGCGCAGCGCGATGCCGAACTTCGGTCCATCCTGAAAGCGGCGGTAGTGCTTGGTGTGCACCTTCATCCGGTCCGCATCCCCAGTGGTGCGGAACTCCGCAGCGAAGGCGTCCCCGCCACGGGCGACGGAGGACAGCACACTCATCAGCGTCGCCTGAACGTCCTCGGGGATGGAGTGCAGGAAGAAGCGCGCATAGAAGAGCACCGGCGCCGTACCCGCCCGCTCCACGGCAGCGGTGAGCACCGCACGCAACTCGGCGGCCTCGCCCACGTCGCAGGCCACAAAGCCGACCCGCTCGCCCATGCCCATGTCGACGGCCTTCTTGGTGGCGTGGCGCACCCCGATGTGCGAGCGGTCCAGGCCGGTCACGTTCTTACCGGCCATCCCGAAGGCGTAGGAGTCCCGCCCGTCACCACAGCCGATGTCGATGACGTGGGTGGGCGCGCCGGGCTGGTCGTTGACGTAGGTGAAGAACGTCGAACCCGAGGTGTACTCGGTACGGGCGTAGAAGTTGGCCCAATAGATCTCTTCGATGTCGTCGTGGGCGATGAACGCGCCCAGCGCGCGTTTGGTGCGGTCCCGGCTCCAGTCGAAGCCCGGGGTCGGTTCGCGCCATCCCGCGCCGTAAATCGCCTCGGCGAACTGCTCCCCGTTGACCGGGCACGCGACGGTCCCGGTGGCGAAGGGGACCTCGGTGACCCCGCGCCAATCCTGCTTGCGGACGTCGGTGGTGCCGGCGACCCCGAACGGGAAACCCAGCACCCCGGCGTTGTCGAAGAATAGGTGGAACAGGTCGATGCGGATCGCGGGCTTCTGGGGGTGGTGCACGTGCAGGGCGGTGCGCCGCCCTTCGAGGTCGTACCCGGCCTCGATCAGCGCGAACGCGATCTTCTTCATCTGCGCACCGGCGTGTGCCCCGGACTCGGCCGAGACCAGGATCGCCACGTCGAAATCGACGTCGTGACCGATGAACCCACCCTCCCGGACGGCACCGAGCAGGCTGCCGTAGATGACGAAGGTCTCGTAGCCGAACTGCTCCTTGATCAGTGTGCGGACACCGGCATAGAGGTCCAGAACATCCTTCTGCCAGCTGTGATCGAGTTTCTTCGACAACTGCAACCTTCCCCCGCGGGAGAACACGTGACCTTCGGCGAGCTTGCGCTTGAGAGTGGAGGCCGCCCGGGTGCCGTCGCTCTCCGGCCGCAAAAACATGCCCCGGCCGGCTATCGGCAGCAGCATCCCGCCGGCGCGCACCGTCAGGGTGTCGGTGGTCTTGGCGAAATTCCAGATGTGGTTGAGCAGGAACCGGAACCCGCGGACCTCTCCGGTGCCGGTGCGATCCGTGCCGGCCGTCGCCCAGGTGGCGGCGACCTCGACCGCGCCCAGGTGCAGGGTCACCTTGATGGGGGGGGTGCCGGCGGGAACGGCGATCCAGCCCTCGACGGTATTGCGGGTGAAGTCCTCGACCACGCCGACCACGGCGGGGCGCGCCGCCTGGGCGGATTGCCCGGGCGGAGTCCAACCGCGCCGGCGCAGCTCGCGCCGGGCACGCCCGCGCAGACGACGTCCCTGGCCCACCAGCAGACTCCGCGCCGTCAGGTAGGACGCGGTGGTCTTCGTGCCCATGTTCACCTCAATGACGACGGCGGCGTGTCTGGCACCCCGCGGACCCCCCGCCCCGACCGAGCGCCTGGCCACGATATCGCCCCTGCGGAGCTGCCCAGGGGAAGCTCAGTGCGCGGCCGCCCGCAGATCGGCCGCAACGCGCCGGCAGGTCTCCCGCAATGCGGCTTCGGGGTCCTCTCCCCGGGCACGCGCGCGGGCCACGAGGGCGAACAGCGCCTCACCGGTCCCGATGCCGGTCCAGCTACCGGCCGCGGGCTCGGCGAG
Organism: Sporichthyaceae bacterium; assembly: GCA_052388275.1. Taxonomy (GTDB): domain Bacteria; phylum Actinomycetota; class Actinomycetes; order Sporichthyales; family Sporichthyaceae; genus JBQTII01. The sequence continues at coordinate 7,070 of JBQTII010000065.1, forward strand.
CGCAAGGGTGACACCGGCCCGCTCGGCCCGGGACTGTAGCTTCGCCGCCAGGGCAAGGGCAGGCTGGGCCAGCGGCACGCCGTCCACCGCTGAGGTCCGGCCCTTCTCGGCGGCCTTGATCGCCTCCCAGTTTGCCTCGACGCTCGCCGCATCAGGGGCGTGAACGTCGCCGAAGACGTGCGGATGCCGGCGCACGAGCTTGTCGCGGATGCCCGCGACGACCTCATCTATGCCGAAAGGGTCCTCGGGGTGCTCAGCAGCGAGGCGCGCATGGAAGACCACCTGCAGCAGCAGGTCACCGAGTTCCTCCCGCAGGTGGGCGCGGTCGCCGGTCTCGATCGCCTCGACGAGCTCGTAGGTCTCTTCGAGCGCATAGACCAGCAGCGAGGAATGGGTCTGCTCAGCATCCCAGGGACACCCGCCGGGTGAGCGCAGCCGGTCCATCACCGCGACGAGCTCGACAAAGGTGGTGCCCCCGGGGTGACCTGTCACTGAGGCTGCCTGTCACTGAGGCTGCGGAGCCGGCAGCTCCTGCGCGTCGTTCGGGGCCGGCGAAGCCAGGAAGTCGAAGACGAACGGGGAGATGCTGCCCTCGGTCACCGAAAAGGTTCCGTACCGGGGGTTGATCCGGATGTCCATCTTCATCGCGGTCGCCACCAGGGCCTGCCCGATCACCTGGCCGAGTTCCTCCTGGGCCAGCCCGGGGTTCTGGGCGGCGAGGCGGTCACCGATCTTCGCCTCCACCGTCAGGCGGCGGTAGAGCTCGTCGAGGGAGTCCAGGCTGATGTTGTTCTGCGCGGCGAGCTCGGCGATCTCCGCGGCGCTGCGGCGCTCCTCGGCCCGGGCCGCCGCGACGTCGCCCTCGGTGACCCGCAGGCCCAGCTCGCGCGCGGCCCGCTCGAAGACCAGGTCCAGAACCCGGCGTTCGACCTCGAGGCGCGCGGCCTCGGGCGGCAGGTCGCCGTCCAGGTCGAAACGTTCGCGCAGTTCGCGGACCTCGCGCAAAGTGTCCTGGACCTGCGAGATCGTAATCCGCTGCCCGTCGACCACCGCGGCCGCGCCGAGTTGATCCGGCCCGCAGGCGGACAGGGCCAGGGCGCCGGCCAAGGGGGCGAGGAGCATGGTGGCGACGCGACGGCGAGGCACGTGAAGGACTCCTCTAGCTCACGGGTGGCGTCGGGCGGATCAGCACGGTGTCGATGACTTGGCGGGCCCAATCCAGCAGCTCCAGCCCGGTCAGCGGGGTGCCACCGACCCTCGCGGTACTCGGCCGCGGCACCAGGATCGTACGCGTGGCGGCCTTGACCGTGGACCTCGGGTAGAGCCGGTTCAGGCGCAACTGAGCGGACTCTGGCAGTTCCACCGGCGAGAATCGCACGGCCGCCCCGGCCAGCGTCACCTCACCGAGCCCGGCGCCGCGCACATGAGCGCGAAAGCGGGCGACGGCGAGCAGGTTCACCGCCGGGTCGGGCAGTGGGCCGTAGCGGTCGATCAGCTCATCACGGACCGCCGCGACCGCCGCGTCCGGGTCGGCGACGATCGCACTCTGCCCGGACCCGATGTCGGCGATCCGGCGATAGGCCTCCAGCCGCAGCCGCTCGCCGGGGACATAGTCGTGGGGGATGTGGGCATCGACCGGGAGCTCGACGCGAACCTCGGCCGGGATGGCGTCGGTGTCCAAGCCGGCCGCGGAGGCCTTGTACTCGTTGACGGCCTCACCGACCATCCGCACGTAGAGGTCGAACCCGACGCCCTCGATGTGCCCGGACTGCTCCCCGCCGAGCAGGTTGCCCGCGCCACGGATCTCCAGGTCCTTCATGGCGACCCACATGCCGGCGCCGAGTTCGGTGTGGGCCGCAATCGTGGCCAGGCGTTCATGGGCCGTCTCGGTCAGCGGCTTCTCGGCCGGGTAGAGGAAATAGGAGTAGCCACGCTCACGTGAACGCCCGACGCGCCCGCGAAGCTGATGCAGCTGGGCCAGGCCCAGCACATCGGCACGTTCGATGATCAACGTGTTCGCGTTCGAAATGTCCAGCCCGGTCTCGACGATCGTCGTACAGACCAGGACATCGGCCCGCTTTTCCCAGAAGTCGACGATGACCTGCTCCAGGGTGTGCTCGTTCAGCTGGCCGTGGGCGACCGCAATGCGCGCCTCCGGCACCAGGTCGGCCAGCCGAGCGGCGGCTTTGGTGATGGACTCCACCCGGTTGTGGACGTAGAAAATCTGACCTTCCCTCAGCAGTTCTCGGCGAATCGCTGCCTGGATCTGCTTGTCCTGGTAGGGACCGACGAAGGTGAGTACCGGATGGCGCTCCTCGGGCGGGGTGGTGATCGTGGACATCTCCCGGATGCCGGTGATCGACATCTCCAACGTGCGCGGGATCGGCGTTGCGGACATCGTCAGCACGTCGACGTGGGTGCGCAGGTGCTTGAGCGCCTCCTTGTGTTCGACCCCGAAGCGCTGCTCCTCATCGACAATGATCAGGCCCAGGTTCTTGAATGTGGTGCTGGGTGAGAGCAGCCGATGGGTGCCGATCACGACGTCTACGCTGCCGTCCGCGAGCCCGGCCAGCACCGCGTCGGCCTCGTCCTTGCTGTTGAACCTCGACAGGTTTCGCACCGTCACCGGAAAGGCGGAGTACCGGTCGCAGAACGTCGCGAAGTGTTGTTGGGCGAGCAGCGTGGTCGGCACCAGGATCGCGACCTGCATACCGTCCTGCACGGCCTTGAAGGCCGCCCGTACGGCGATCTCGGTCTTGCCGTAGCCGACGTCGCCGCAGATCACCCGGTCCATCGGGTACGGCTTCTCCATGTCGGCCTTGACCTCGTCGATGGCTGCGAGCTGGTCCGGGGTCTCGACGTAGGCGAAGGCGTCCTCCAGTTCGCGCTGCCAGACGGTGTCGGGCGAGAACGCATGCCCTGGCGCGGAGGTGCGGGCGGCGTAAAGGCGGATCAGCTCACCGGCGATCTGCTTGACGGCCTTGCGGGCGCGGCCCTTCGCCTTCTGCCAATCCGCGCCGCCGAGACGGTGCAGCGCCGGGGACTCACCGCCGACATAGCGGGTCACCTGCTCGAGTGCGTCCGTCGGGCAGTACAGCCGGTCCCCGGGCTGGCCGCGTTTGGAAGCTGCGTACTCGATGACCAGGTACTCGCGGGTGGCGCCCTGCACCGTGCGGGCGACCATCTCGACGTAACGGCCCACGCCGTGTTGTTCGTGCACGACGTAGTCCCCGGCCCGCAGCGCCAGCGGATCGATCGCCGCCTTACGCCGGGTGGGCAACCTGCCGCGCAGGTCCCGGGTCGCGGCGCCGCTGCGGCTGACCAGGTCGGCGTCGGTGAGCACGACGAGCTTGCGCTCGGCGTCGACGAAACCGCCGTCGAGTTGCGCGCAGGTCACCAGGGCGATGCCGGGCGGCGGGGCGATTTCGACGTCCTGCACCAGACGGGCCGGGACGTCCGCGGCGGCGAGTACCTCGACGGTGCGCTGCGCGAGGCCGTGACCGCTGGTGACCCACACGACCCGCCACCCGCTCCGCAGCCAGTCCCGCACATCGGTGACGGCCTTGTCGGTCTCGCCGCGGTAGAGCTCGACGGCCTTCGCCCCGAGCACCGGCACCACCGACAGGGCGCTGGCGCGGTTCGCATCCTCGGCACTGATCTCGTCGACACTGATCTCGTCGACACCGAACTCGTCGACGCCGAACGGCGCCAGGCGCCAGTGGCCCAGGCCCCGCTCCCGTGCACGCTCGTGGACCTCGTCGAGCCCGCGCAGGGCAGCGGCACCGAGGTCGATCGGCGCTGGGCTGGCCAGCACGCCGAGGTCGATCGGCGTGCGGCCACCGGCGGCGGCCCCGGACCAGGACGCCTCCAGGAACTCCTGGCTGGTGCGCACCAGATCGGCTGCGCGGGTGCGCACCCGCTCCGGGTCGCAGGTGAGCACGATCGTGTCCGCCGGCACCTGGTCGACGAGCAACTCCAGCCGTTCGACCAGGACGGGCGCAAGTGCCTCCATGCCCTCGACCGCGATGCCCTCGGCAATACGGCCCAGGATGTCGGTAAGTTCGGGGTGCTCGGCGCGCAGTGCCTTGGCCCGGGCGCGGACGTCGGCGGTGAGCAGCATCTCCCGGCACGGCGGCGCCCACAGCGTCGTCGTCGCGGCGGCGCCGTCGATGCTGCGCTGGTCGGCGACGGTGAACGGGCGGATTTCCTCGACGTGATCGCCCCAGAACTCCACGCGCAGCGGATGCTCGGCGGTCGGCGGGAACACGTCGACGATGCCGCCGCGCACCGCGAACTCCCCCCGGCGCTCCACGAGGTCGACCCGCGCGTAGGCGGCGGCGGCGAGGGCGTTGACCACGACGTCGAGCTCGACGTCGTCACCAGTGGCCAGCGCGACCGGCTCCAGCTCCCCAAGACCGGCGACCATCGGCTGAACCAGGGCACGCACCGGCGTGATCACCACATCAAGGGGGCCCGAGGTCTTATCGGTGCCGGGGCGGTGCAGGCGGCGCAGCACCGCCAGGCGCTCCCCGACGGTGTCCGCGCGCGGGGAGAGCCGCTCGTGGGGCAAGGTCTCCCAGGCCGGGAAGACCGTAATGCGGTGCGGGGGCAGCAGGGAACCCAGCGCTGAGTGCAGATCCTCCGCTTCACGCCCGGTGGCGGTGACGGCGAGCACGGTGCGTCCGGTGCGCGCGAGCGAGGCGACCACGAACGGACGCAATCCGGGCGGGGCCACGAGCGATCCGGTCGGCGCCCCGGCGCGCGCGGCCGCCAGCGCATCGGCGAGGACCGGGTCCTGCGCGAGGACGTCGAGCAGGCCGGACAGGGTCACAACGGCTCCCACGAGGGCATGGCGGACAGCGCGAACACCCCGAATCCGCTGCGGATCGGGGTCGGGACCAGCCTACGTCGCGCTCCGGCGGGTTCGGTCCAGGCCGCGTCGTAGCACGTGAGCCACGAGCACAGAAGCAACGCCAGGGGCGGCGCGGCCCGGATCCGGCGGCCCTAGGAGCTTCTTCTGTGCTTACCAGTCAGCTCGGGGTCGGCGCGGGCGGAGCCGAGGTGCGCGCACGGAAGGCCGGACCGCCCCAGAACAACGACACCGCCACCACCGCGGTGTCCCCGGTAGGCAGATAACGCCCCTGGACCGACAACGACAGGTAGCCCAACTTGGTCGTCAGGAAGGGGGTGTTGGGGATGCCGTCGCTGGCCGGGACCCGCTGGGAATCGGCGATCCGGTACCACTCGTTGATCGGCTCGACCTCCAGGTCGAACTGCGCCGCCAACGCCAAGAGACGATCGCGCGCATCCTCAGCCGAGAGCAGACCCCGGCTGATCTCCATTGACACCGGCGGGTCGCTGGTCGGGCGCCGAACGGTCCGAGTTGCGAAGCTTACGAAGGTCGACTCCATGGTGAGGGTCGTGCCGCCGGGCAAGAGGACATCCACCACAAACGGATCGCCTCCCAGCTCTTGATAGGCGAAAGCCGTCACCTCCTCCGGGAACCCTGCCTCTTCGCGCGAGGGCGGCGTCCGCAAGTCGAACTGACCCCGGCCGGACTCCAGCACCGCGCGTTCCTTTTGGGACGTCGGCCGCTGGTGAGAACGGCCGCCGCCTTCGAACGTCACGGCACATCCTCCTTCCCCGAGCAAAGCGCCCACTACCGCGATGACGACCAACGCTCCTCGCCAGGTAGTCACCTGTCTACCCGTAGATTCCACCCTGAGCTCAGACGCCCGGCGATGTCGTCAGCATGGTGGTGGAGCCGGTTGGCCTCGATGCATTGCGCCACGTCCCGCACGTAGTTGTCCTTGATGACGACCTCCCCTGCCCTCGCAGCGCCGATGGCCTCAGCCGTTTCTTCTGTGCTTGCCAGTCAGCTCGGGGTCGGCGCGGGCGGAGTCGAGGTGCGCGCACGGAAGGCCGGACCGCCCCAGAACAGGGACACCGCCACCACCGCGGTGTCCCCGGTAGGCAGATAACGCCCCTGGACCGACAACGACAGGTAGCCCAACTTGGTCGTCAGGAAGGGGGTGTTGGGGATGCCGTCGCTGGCCGGGATCCGCTGGGAATCGGCGATCCGGTACCACTCGTTGATCGGCTCGACCTCCAGGTCGAACTGCGCCGCCAGCGCCAGCAGGCGATCGCGCGCGTCCTCGGAGGACAGTTGTTGTCTGCTGAACGACGCAGCGTCCGGGGGCCGTGTTGACGGGAGGGACGTAATTCCGCTGAACACGGCCAGGTTCGCCTGCATCTTCAGCACCTGCCCTTCGGGCAGCAACACTTCGAACTCGATGGCATCCTCGACGCTGCTCTCATATATTGCGGAGTCGGCGCCGTCGGCCAGCCCCACCTCGCCGCGGCTCGGTGGTGTGCGCAGATCGAATCGACCGAAGCCGGTCTCCCTGACCTCGATGACCTTCGCCGATCTCCCTCGCCGATTCGGCGAGGGCTGCTCATCACTGCCGAACGTCACGGTGCACCCTCCAACAATCACTATGACGGCGAGAGCCAGAATGCTCGGCCGCCACTTCGGCGCCGTTGTCCTCATCGGTGTGCCCGCAGATCCCAGCCGGTCGCCAGCCGGTGAGCCACATCATCGACGTGATGTTCCAGCCGCTGGGTCTCTATCCGCTCCGCCACGTCTGTTGCGACGATCCGTGCCGCCAGGTCCGGGTCATCACTGAGGATGCGCTGATAGGCCGGCAAGGTGTCTTTCTCAATCAGATCCCAGCGGTCCTCGTAGACCGCGAGATTCCCATCCGGAAGCGGGGTCCTCAGCGTTACCTGACCCGGCAAGTCGATCGTGATCGAGCCTGGACCAGGCGGGTCAAGACGCAGCGCGTCCGGCGTGGACACCTCCAAGGGGTACAGCTGGTCAAACCCCTGCGCCCCGGGGATCGATGGCTCCCCGACGGGCAGTATGGCCTTCACCGCGCCCGGCAGCTCGTCCAACGGACCGGCGACGCGGTCCGCGATCTCCCCGATCGCGTTAAGGTCGAAGAAGCCCGCCGCGAATGAGGGTCCGATCATGTTGGCCATCCCTGCCCACTGCAGGTGCGGACGCTCCAGGAACAACCGACCGTAGTAGGAGTACACGGCCTCGATGGTCGGGCGCAGCGCCTCGGCGCCGCGCCCAGGCAACCACAAATCCAGATCGACCCCTGCGCTGCGACCGGCGACGCCGTACCAATAGGACTGCAGGAGATCGCGATACTCCGACGGCGGCACCCCGGCGGCCCGCAGCCGCCCCAACAGCGCCGCCAACGCCGCTGGATCACCGGTGGCGGGCACCGGTTGAGTCACGGCGAACGCGCCCCACCCACTCTCGCCGCCGAACCCGAGCGCGCCGCCGAGGGCATTACTTGCCCGCTGCAACCAGTTCGGCTTCTCCGGCGCGTAGCGGCACGCCTCCCGCACGGCAGCGGCAGCGGCATCGCCCGCCACGCGGACCACCTCCACCGCGTCGCCGTGCACGGCCAGAGCGTTCGCCAGCACTGTCGCGCCCGGATCGACGAACGTGGGCGGCAGCGGCAGGATCTCCGTCGACCACGCGACGCGGGCCCGCTCCCGCTGCGCCGCCAACTGAGCCAACAGCGCGTCATGGTCGGCGCGGGCGGTGTGGGTCAGCGCCTGCGCCCGCGCGTGCGCCTCGATGGCACCAATCGCGCGTTCCTGCGCCCACGTCAGGGAATCCGCGTACTCGTTCACCGCCCGGGCCGCCGCGCTGAACGCCTGCCCGGCACGCTCCCAACGCAGCGGCTCGCCATCGAAGGCGTCCCGGAACCGATTCGCGGCCTCACCGATCCACCCGTCGGTGGTGAGCCGGCGCAGCCCCGTCGCCACCTGCGCGAACGCCGAACCGATAATCGATAGCTCCTGTCCCCGGGCGTAGATCTCCGCCGGGCGACCAGGAATCGGCGCCGGAACACTCACCGGTACCGGCCCCCCGCGGCCGGGCCGTCGTCGAAGCGCCGCACGATCTCGGCGAACAGGCGAGCCGACTCCCGATCCGCAGCCTCGTAACCTGACGCGGTGTCAGCCAACCGGGCGCCGATCTCACGCACATCGGACTGCAACGCGTTCAGCCCGCGCGACCAACGATCGCCGAACTCATCCAGCGCGGACACCAGGCCGCCGTGGGCCACCGCGTCCCGGCCAGGCATGAGGTCGGACACGTCGTGGTCGCGGAACTCCGAGGCGATCGCGGCCATGCCGCGCACCGAGGCCCGTAGGGCGTCGAGGTCGACCTCGAATCCATCCACGCCAGCCCCCGCAAGGTTGACCACCTTTGCTGGGCGACCCTATCCAGCCTTGAGCGCAGTCCGGCGCGGAAGGGATTGTGCGCCGGCGGTCCTAGCGAGGTGAGCAGAGCAGATCGAACGGGTCGGCGCTCCAGTACCTGGCGACCTCACGGGCGGCGAGGCCTTCCCAGCGAGCGTAGGCATCGGGGAAGGCCGAGCGCTGCACACGTTGGGCGGCGATGGTGAGCGGCAACTGCTGCCAGCCGCCCACCTCTTTCAGGACCCGGTAGAAGGCGAAGGCGGAATAGTTCGGGTTCATGATCTGGCCGTAACTGCCCCAGCCTGCCGAGGGCCGCTGCTGAAAGAGCCCGATCGAGTCCAGGTGCCCGTAGGAGATGTTGCGCAGGGTGGACTCCTGCATGGCGGTGGCCAGCGCGATCACCGCCGCGCGGGGCGGAAGGTTCATCCGCCGAGCGACCGCGATGATCGTGCGCACGTTGCTCGACTGGGCACCGGTCAGCGCCAACAAGCGCTGAGCGGCCGGGTTGTAGCCGCAGCGCCTGCGCAGGTCCGCCAGCCGGCGGGCCACCTCGGCGGCCTCGACCCGGCGGGCCTGCTCTGCCCGCTCGACCAAGATCGTCCGGGCCCGGCCACGTGCGGCCCGGGTTTGCAGGTTGATCCGGGCCAGGGCCGCGAACTCCTGCTCCGCGTTCGCCAGGATGCGCCGGGGGTCGAGGGCGGAGCCGGGGTCGGCTGCCAGGCCGGCGTTCAGCATCCCCGCCGAGGTGAGGGTCCCGCCCCCGGTCGCGGCGGGCAATGCGGTGCCGGTGAGCAGCATCGTCAACGCCAGCGCTGCGCCCACGCTCGCGCCGGCCGTGGACGAGGCCGCTGACGCCGTCCGGGAGGATCGGCGATGTGGGGCGGGGCGCTCGGGGGGCACCACTCGACGGTAGGGAGGAGGCAGGTGTGGTTGAGCGCGTTAGGCCACACCATCGCCGACTCTTGGTGCGATAACCGGACAAAGCACGCAGGGTGGACGTTGGGTCAAGACGTGACGGCGCACAGGTGCGCGACCGCTCCCGCGCGAGGCTCAGCGGTTGAACGCGTTCTGGGTGGGCTCGAGCCCTTCCCGCACCAGCATCTCGACGGCGTCGGCGGCGCGCTCGATCTCCAGATCCAGATCCTTGCGCTCGACGGCGGAGAAATCCCGCAGGACGAAGCTCGCTGCGTCCATCCGACCGGGCGGGCGCCCGATCCCGAACCGCACCCGGAAATACTCCCCGGTGCCGATCGACGAGCGGATCGACTTCAGCCCGTTGTGTCCATTGTCCCCGCCGCCGAACTTGCATCGAAGCGCCGCGAACGGGATGTCCAACTCGTCGTGTATCACGATCAAGCGCTCCGGCGGGACGGAGTAATAGGCGGCGATGGACGCGACGGGCCCCCCGGACAGATTCATGAACGAGCGCGGCCGGGCGAGGACCGCGCGCGCGCCACCGGGTCCACCGAGGTGAACCTCAGCGGCATCGGCGCGGGCCTTGTGCGATTTCAGATTCGCGCGGGCCCGCGCGGCCAGCGTCGCCACCACGTCGAAGCCGATGTTGTGCCGGTTGCCGGCGTACTCCGGGCCTGGGTTGCCCAGTCCGACGACGAGCCAGGTGCCTTCGCTCGCACCAGGTACGGGCACTGCCTACTCCGCGGGCGCGGCTT
>JBQTII010000066.1:0-48505 GCA_052388275.1 Sporichthyaceae bacterium
GGTCCGCGTCGAACCAGTCCGCGTCGAACCAGTCCGCGTCGAGCCGATCTGAGTCGACACAGTCAGCGTCGAGCCGGTCCGAGTCGGCGCGGTCCGGGTTGTGTCGCGCCCCGTCCAGCGTTCGACGACGCGCCTTTCGATCTGTAAGTCCGGCCAATCCAGACCTCCGGTGTGGGATGCGGCCGACCATGGCCGGGTCAGGGCCCGCGCCGCGTGCGTAAGGTCATCGGATGCCGACCGCCTCCGCCGACCGCCGGACCCAGCTCGCCTGGGCCACCGGCGTGGCCGGCCCGGCGGCGTTCATCGGGGCGTGGGCAGCGGGCGGGATCCTCGCCGAGGGCTACTCCCCCGCAGGCGACACGATCAGCCGTCTCGCTGAGCAGGGAGCCGCCACCGCGCCGCTGATGACGGCCGGGTTCGTGGGCTTCGGGCTGTTGATGCCGATCTTTGCCCGCGAGTTGGGTCGCTCGCTGGACTCCGTCGGGGTCCGGGTGGCGGTGACGATCTCCGCCCTCGGCACGCTGTCGGTGGCGGCCTTCGCGGTGACGGCCGAGGGCGGGACCAGTGCGGACTCGATCCACTACGCGAGCGCGGGCGCCGCCTACGCCGCCAATGTCCTCGCGCCCCTGCTGGCCGCGCGCCACCTCATCACCGCGCATGAGCGACGGCTGAGCCGGCTCGCCGCCGCCGCCATCGCGGCCGCCCTGGTGGGGAGCCTGCTGACAAAGGACCTCACCGGGCTGCTGCAACGCACCGGTCTGACGCTGTTCGACGCCTGGGCCATCTGGATGGCCTGGCGCGGGCTGCGAGCGGCGCGATCCGCACGGACCACCCATGCCCGGTGATGGCGGCGATCGCCCGCGCATGAGCGCGGACCCGATGGCGGCGTTGGCGGCGGAATTCGTGCGAACGCATGCGCGCGTCGACGCCTTGCGCCGCGACCTGGACCTGATGGTGGAGTCCGCGGACGGCGCCGCGGACGACGAACATGATCCCGAGGGGACGACCGCGTTCGAGCGCGCTCAGACACGCGCGTTGCTCACGGCCGCCCTCGCCATGCTGACGGAGATCCGCGACGCTCAGGCTCGCGTAGCCACCGGTACCTACGGCACGTGCGAGCGCTGCAGGGCCGCGATCCCGGTGCAACGCCTGCGTGCCCGCCCGGTCGCCCGCACCTGTGTGCCGTGCGCGGCGCAACCGCGCCGGTAGCGGCGTCGATCTGACGGTGTGTACAGCTCCGGCCGCCGCGCCAACGCGTAGTTGAACACCACGTGCACATCGTGTGCAACCGGCACGCGAGCGCGATCGGGTGCAACCTGACGTGCTGCAATTTTGCCGGATCTACAGATCGGGCGACTCTCGTGCGCCGGCGTCGCCTACAGCGCGAACGTCGTCGCGCCGCTGCTGGCCGCCCGTCATCTGAATACCCCTCACGCACGCAGGCTGAGCCGACTGGCGAGTGCCTCGATAGCGACGGCGCTTGTGGGCAGCCTGCTCGCCGCCGAAGTCACCGGTCTCCTGCAGCGCACCGGCCTGACCCTGTTCGACGCCTGGGCGGTGTGGATGGCCGTGCGCGGGATCTGCGCGAGCACCATCGCGCGCGGTGAGCGCATGCGTTGAGGCGACGAACAGCTGAACTCTGGGTGGACATTGGTGGACCACTGCCTAGGTGGGACTTCCCGCGTCGATCTCCGTGCTGAACTTTCTGACGGATCCAAAGATCGGGCCACGGAAGCGCCGGCGCCGCCCCCGGCAAGTCAACCTCTGGAGGAACCAATGAACACCCTGCTTCGCACGATGACCGTCGTCGGCGCCACCTCGCTGTCCCTCGCACTGCTGCCCTTGCCCGGGGTCAACGCCGCCCCCAGCAGCGACGCCGCGGGCCAGGTCCTGTCCGGACCGGCGCTGCCGGACGGTAAGGGCAAGATCAAGTTCTGCACCAAGAAGTCCGGCGCCTACAACTACGAGGCGGACGGAGAGGAACTCGTGGAGGGCCGGGTCGGTCGGGATGACTGCGACTCCCACGCGGTCCTGCCGGGGGCTTACGAGGTTGTCCTGACCGAGATCGCCGACCGCAAGCCGCTGTGCGGCGGCGGGAGCACCGCGGTCTACAAACTGTTCATCGACGCCCCGAACGGCGACCGCCGCTTCACGACGGTGCCCACCTCGGAGAACGAACGCGAGTTCAAGACCCGGATCGTCGAGGGCAGGACCACCAAGATCCTGCTGCGCTTCCGCTGCATCTGAGATTTCGCTGACCAACGGCCCGGTGGGATCGTCCACCGGGCCGTTGGCGTTCGCACGCCACCTGCTCGAGCGCCGGGAGGCAGCCGAAGGGGGCGGGCAGCCGGGGCCACCTGGACCGAACCCGTCGGCTCTGGCACAGTGAACACACTTCACATATCCGGATGAACTGGACAAACCAATGGCCTTGAAGCAGCTCAGCGTCATGGTGGCTGCCGCCTGTGTGGCCGGCGGCATCCTCGTGGGCTCCGGCGTCGCCCGGGCCGCCGGCGCTACGACCTGCACGGTGGAGAACCCGGTGAGCCTGTCCCCCGGGCTCTCCCTCGGGGGCTCCACGGGCACCTTCCAGAGCCAACCCGGGGGCACCGTGACCTGCGACGGCCCGATCAAGGGCATCGCGCCCACCGGGCCAGGGACATTCCTGGACAAGGGCAACTACGGCACCCAGGACCCCGACGACTGCCTCGGCGGCGGCGAAGGCAAGGGTTCCTACACGATGGTCTTCCCGACGGCCAAGGGGAAGAAGACCGTGGTCCTGCCCTTCACCCTGACCTACGGCGCCCCCTCCACCCAGGGCGGGCTGGTCGCGATCCACACCACCGGTGAGGGCTTCGTCGGCGAGTTCGGCGGCACCCCCACCGCGGGTGATTGCCTGACCGCTCCGGTCACCGAGGTCCTGGCGCTGGGCACGATCGTCCTGAGCTGATCGCCGCGCTGGGGTGAGACCTCCCGTACCCGCGACCTACCCGCGCCGAGGCGGGCGGTCCAACGCGCACTATGTCGCTCGCGCCCGCCGGGGACCAACCGGCGGGTCTCTTACGTGGCGCATCCTCGCCCGATTGGAGATGGGCCACAACCAATGGACCGGCGTCGAGTACGTGATCGACCCGTGCGGGCTTGAAGTCCGGATGCCACCCCAAGTTCAGCACCACATCGAGCCCGAGAGTTTGTAGGGTCGTCCTACCCACGGGGGACGTGCTCGCCGTGGTCAATACGGGAGGGCTCATGAAAGACATTCGGATCGACACTAACGGCGACCAAAGATGCTGGAACTGCGGCAGCAAGAGCTTCACACAGAAGCGCACAGCTCGATCCAAGGTCATGGGAGTAACCGCAGGAATTGCCACGGTGGGAGTCGCGGCGCTTTCGCCGTTAGCCACCAAGAAGAAGCTGAAGTGCCAGGCCTGCGACGAGTACAACGACGTGGGCACGGCGAAGCCGTGGACAGGACCATCGAACGAAAAGCTGGCCAAGAAATTCGGCACTGATGACGTACCCAAAGCGGACGGTCCATCCGCTCCCCCGGCACCCGTCCGACCGGCCACTCCTGCCGTTGCTCCCTCACCGTCACGTGCTGACGAGCTGGTCAAGCTCGCGAAGCTCCGCGATTCCGGCGTGCTCTCTGAAGCGGAGTTCGCCGCAGAGAAGGCCCGTTTGCTAGGCGGGTGATCGTGGATGCCGTCACGAGAAGGGTCAGCGCTTCTCGCAGGCGACACCGTCTTTGTCGCGGTCCTTGGACTTGTTCGCTTTGTATACCTCACCCTTGACCTTGAAGTTGGTCACGGACTTGCCGGGCACGAACTTGCCCGAGATCAGGTCGCGCGCGCCCTTCTTGCCCACACCGTGAGGAAATTTCTTGTTCAGGGCCTTGCAGTTGGCAAAAGTAGTGGTGGTCGCGGGCTTGGAGACCGGAGCTGGGCCGACCAGCTCTCCCGCGATGTCGCGGTCGGTCCACTCCGACCGATAGACAGTCAGGTCACCAGTGGAGTTGGCGAAAGTGCCGGATCCTCCCTCGACTGAAACCCGAAAGAAATCTTGCATGCCGGTGGGTCCGAAGCCTTTCAGCGCAAGCTTGCCCTTGCGGGGGACATCCATAGTCATCTCGCAGACGGACTCCATTATGCGTCCGTACGCATGGTACGACTTGGTGACAACGCACTGGTATTCCATGGTTCCGCGCGGTGTGACGCGGTCGACGGCATCGATCAGCTTGTACGCACGATAGGTGCGGTCTCCCGGACTGACTGAGTCCCGATAGTCGTAGCCCGACTCAGCAATCAAGCTCAAGCGAAAGTCGACGTCGATGTCCACGGTGGCTGCTTGGGTCGGTGTTGCGAGAAGCGGAACCATGACGGCAGAGACCAAGGAAAGTCCTAGGATGCTCGCGGACAAACGGTTAGGCATCGGTCCCCCGGTAGATCGTGCGGGCGACTTCTCGCCCGCTCCACACATGTTCAGGTGGGACGGTCGGCTGCCGCTCTAGGTTTCGGCCCTTCGGGTGGAGTCATATGGGACGAACGGACATATCCTGCCTGGACCATGTGCCGATCGGACGATGTTCGTCCGCTAATCGTGGCGGGTCAACGGCTACTTATCTGCGGTCAAGCTATCGGGATGGAGAGACGGGGCAGCGAAGATCGTCGGCACGTCCGATGACACCGAGAACCAACCCGCGTCAGGGCGGACCAAAGCGAAGAAAGTTAGGGCATATGTAGGGCACGAAATGCGAGATGCCCGCCACCCTGCGACGTTTCCGCAGGTCAGCGGGCATCTTCTCGGTCGGGCTGACAGGATTTGAACCTGCGACCCCCTGACCCCCAGTCAGGTGCGCTACCAAGCTGCGCTACAGCCCGAAGCCCGGCGAACCGGGCGGTGCGACCCTATCGCACGCCCCCCCGGTGCCGGCCTGCCTGGTCATGCGCGCCATATCCCGCATGCTGGGAGCAGCACAGTGAAGGGAGCGCGATGACGGATAAGGACCGAAGCGGAGCCCACGCGGGCGAACTGCATAGTGCGGGCCTGGGCGCGCGCCTGAACAGGCTGCGCGCCGGGGTCCTCGGGGCCAACGACGGGATAGTCTCCATCGCGGGTCTGGTCGTCGGGGTCGCCGGGGCGGACGCCGGGCGAGAGCCGATCGCCACCGCCGGTCTCGCGGGCCTCGCGGCGGGGGCGGTGTCGATGGCGCTGGGGGAATACGTGTCCGTCTCCAGTGCGCGCGACGCCGAACGCGATCAGCTCGCCAAGGAACGCCTCGAGCTCGCGGAGCAGCCCGAACACGAACTGGCCGAACTGGCGGCCCTCTACCGGGCCAAGGGCCTGAGCCGGCAGACCGCCGACGCCGTCGCCCGCGAACTCACCGCTCACGACGCGCTCGGCGCGCACGCCGAGGCTGAACTCGGTATCGACCCGAACGCGCTGACCGACCCGGTCCAGGCGGCGGCGGTCTCGGTGCTGGCCTTCGCGTGCGGTGGGGCGCTTCCGCTGCTGGCGATCCTCGCTGCCCCGTCCGGGCTTCGGGTTGGGGTGACGGCGGTGGTCGTACTCACGGCGCTGGTGATCACCGGGCTGCTGGGTGCTCGCCTGGGCGGCGCGGCGCCCGCACCCGCGATCCGGCGCGTAGTCCTCGGTGGAGCGATCTGCATGACGCTGACCTACGCCCTCGGTTCGCTCGTCGGTGCATCGATCTGACCCGCCGGGTAGCGTCCAGGAATGACTGAATCTGATCTGCACTTCTACTTCGACCCCGTCTGCCCGTTCGCGTGGCTGACCAGCACCTGGGTGCGCCAGGTGATGGCGGCTCGGGACTACCGCGTCGGGTGGCGGCTGATCTCGCTGCGGGTCATGAACTCCCACATCGACTACGACGCGCACTTCCCCCAGGATTACGAGCAGGGCCACACGGCCGGGTTACGGATGCTGCGGGTCGCGGCGCGGGCCCGGGCTGAGCACGGCCCCGGCGCCCTGGACGGCTTGCAGTCGGCCTACGGTCAGGCGATCTTCGACCGATCCTGGCCGCAGGGGTCCGCGTACCTGGAGACGGTGGGAAGCGAACCCATGGTCCGCGACGCGTTGCGCGAGGCCGGCCTGCCCACCGAACTCGCCGGCGCGCTGGGGGACGAGCGCTGGGACGACGAGATAGCCAAGGAGACCAACTCCGCGCTCGAACTCACCGGACGCGATGTCGGCACCCCGATCCTGCACATCGCGCCCCCGGACGGCGTCGCCTTCTTCGGGCCGGTGATCAGCCGTCGCCCGAGCGATGCCGAGGCGCTCGAGCTGTGGGATCACGTCGTGGCGTTGGCCCGCTTTGGTGGGTTCGCCGAGTTCAAGCGCAGCCTGCGAGAGCGCCCGCAGCTGCGCTCGTTCGGTTTTGACCCCGACGCCGCGGCTCCCGGGCAGGTCGAGGAATGGCATCAGGGCAGTCGGCGCTTGAAGAAATAGAGCGAGCGAAGCGCTGGCCCTCAGCGCTTGGCGCCCCGCTTCTCGCGCACGCGCACCGAGATGTCCAGCGGGCTGCCGGCGAAGCCGAACTCCTCGCGCAGGCGGCGTTCGACGAAGCGCCGGTAGCCGTGCTCCAGGAATCCCGAGGCGAAGAGTACGAACCGGGGCGGCCGGGTCGCGGCCTGGGTGGCGAACAGGATCCGCGGCTGTTTACCGCCCCGCACCGGGTGCGGGTGGGCGGCGACCAGTGCACCGAGCACGGCATTGAGCCTGCCGGTGGGAACGCGGGTGTCCCAGGACGCCAGCGCGGTCTCGATCGCCGGCACCAGGCGGTCGATGTGCCACCCGGTGCGTGCGGTGATGTTCACCCGCGGCGCCCACGGCACCCGCACCAAGTCCCGTTCGATCTCCCGCTCCAGGTAGTGTCGGCGCTCCTCGTCGAGCAGATCCCACTTGTTGTAGGCGATGACCAGCGCGCGCCCGGACTCCACGACCATCGAGATGATCCGGGTGTCCTGCTCGGAGATGGACTCCTGGGCCTCGATCAGGACAACGGCGACCTCGGCCTTGTCCAGGGCGGCCGCGGTGCGCAGCGAGGCGAAGTACTCATGGCCGGAGGCGGTGTTGACCTTGCGGCGGATGCCGGCGGTGTCGACGAAGCGCCAGGTCTTGCCGCCCAATTCGATGAGCTCGTCGACCGGGTCGACGGTGGTGCCTGCGACTGCGTCGACGACGACGCGGTTGTGGCCCGCCAGCTTGTTCAGCAGTGAGGACTTGCCGACGTTCGGCCGCCCGAGCAGTGCAACGCGGCGCGGGCCGTGCGCGGTAGCGAGCCGGGAGCCTTCGGTGGGCAGCACGTCCAATGCGGCGTCGAGCAGGTCCCCGGAACCACGGCCATGCAGGGCTGAGACCGGGTAGGGCCGGCCCAGTCCGAGCGACCACAGCGCGCTCGCGTCGGACTCTGCTGACTGGCCGTCAACTTTGTTCGCGGCCAGCACCACCGGCTTGCCGGCGGCGCGCAGGATCTTCACCACCGCTTCGTCGTGGTCGGTAGTGCCGACCGTGGCATCAACGACGAACAGCACCGCGTCTGCCTCCGCGACCGCGAGCAGGGCCTGGGCGGTGATCGAGGCGCGCAGCCCCGTACCCTCGGGGTCCCAGCCGCCGGTGTCCAGGACGGTGAACCTGCGCCCGTTCCAGTTCGCTTCGTAGCGGACCCGGTCGCGGGTGACCCCCGGTAGATCCTCGGTGACGGCCTCCCGGCGCCCGATGATTCGGTTGACCAGCGTGGACTTGCCGACATTCGGACGCCCGACGATCGCCAGCACCGGCAACAGCTCGGGCCGGTCCTCCACCCCGTCGCCGGCATAGCAGGGGACGTCCTCCCCGCCGAACTCGGAAGTGTCGAAGGCGTCGGGATCCAGCGGTGTGACCTCGCCACGCTCGGTCACCGCGTCACCGCCACGGACTTCGTCCTCGCGGGGCCGCGATCAGCGCACATCGTGACCTCGCCACGCTCGGTCACCGGGACACGTCACTGACCGGTTCGGCCCGGCGGACCGCAGCCAGCACCGCGGCCACGACGGCGTCGAAATCCAGCCCGGTGGTATCGAGCAGGTGGGCGTCCGGGGCCTGGTGCAGCGGGGATTCGGTTCGCACGCTGTCCAGGCGGTCACGGCGGGCGAGGTCCTCGCGGGTGGCGCCCACCGAGGCCGCGCCGGTCAACTCGGCATGACGGCGCTGCGCCCGGGCATCGGCTGATGCCGTCAGATACATCTTCACCGGGGCGTCGGGGGCCACCACAGTGCCGATGTCCCGGCCCTCGACCACGACTCCCCCGTCGTCGGCCATGCACCGCCCAATGATCGCCTTCTGCATGGCGACAAGTCGGACGCGTACCGCGGGAACGGCGCTGACGGCGCTGACGGCGGCAGTCACCGCCGCGGTACGGATCGCCGCGGCGACGTCCGCGCCGGCGACCGTGATCGTGGGTGCGCCGGGGTCGGTGCCGACGCTTATCTGCGGTTCCTCCGCCCGGGCCGCCACCGCCTTGGCGTCGCTGACGTCGATACCCTCACGCAGGAGCCACCAGGTCAGGCCGCGGTACATCGCCCCGGTGTCGAGGTAGCGCAACCCGAGCGCCGCGGCCACCGCGCGGGAGACGCTGGACTTGCCCGAACCTGACGGGCCGTCCATGGCGATGACGAGCGCGGAGGCTGCCGGGGCGTTACGAGGGGCAGTCACGGGGGTCCATTCTACCGGCGCACCGCCCTGCTCCGGTGCGGCCCAGGGACGCTCCCTAATGCACGGACCACTCGCGGGTGCGCAACTCCGCGACGAGCAGCTCGCCGATCTCGGGCCGGACCGCGAGTTCGACCAGACCGGCGGGCTGGCCCGGGGAATGTTCGATGCGCAGGTCCTCGATGTTGATACCGGCTGCGGCGACGTCGGTGAGCAGGCGCACCAGCTCCCCTGGCTGGTCGGTGACGACCACCGGCACGAACGCGTAGCGCGCGGCCGGCTCGCCGTGTTTGCCGGGTAGCCGGGCGCGGCCCAGGTTGCCGGCCTGCAGGGCCAGCCTCACCCCGCCCGCAGCCTCCGACGGTGCCCGCAGCGCCCCGATCACTTTGTCCAGGTCAGCAGCAAGACTTTCCAGCACGACGGCGACGGCGACTGAATTTGTGGTCAGGATCTCCGTCCACAACGCCGGGTCGGACGCTGCGATCCGGGTCACATCGCGGACCCCCTGACCCGCCAGGGCCACGGCGTGTTCGTCCGCTGCGTTGAGCCGGGCGGCGACCAGGCTGGCGAGCACCTGCGGCGCGTGCGACACGACAGCCACCGCCTGATCGTGGGCGTCCGCGTCCATCTCCACCAGATTCGCGCCGCAGAGTTCTACCAGGGCCCGGGCGGCGCCCAGTGCCGCGGAATCGGTGTGCACGTCCGGGGTGAGGACCCAGGGCCGGGCGAGGAACAGATCCGCGCGCGCGGCACCGGGGCCGGTGCGTTCCCGGCCGGCCAGCGGGTGCCCACCGACGTAGTCCGGGACCCCACCGTCCGCGGTCACAGCCCGGGCGATGGCGCTCTTGGTGGAGGCGACGTCGGTGTAGGCGCGGGCAGCGCCAGCCGCGCGCAGCTGGGCCAGGACCGGTGCGACGGCGCTGGGGGGCGCGGCGATGATCGCCAGGTCAACGGGTGCATGCCCCGGGGGGGCGAGCGTGCCCCCGCCGAGGGCCGCGGCGAGTTCGGCGGCGGCCGGGTTGGCGTCCGAGAGCAGCACGCTCACCCCGGCGGCGCGCAGCGCGAGCGCGACGGAGGTGCCGATTAGCCCGGTCCCCACCACCAAGGCGGACCGCAGAGCAGCGGGCGGGATCAGCACGGCCCCGCCACCCGCTCAGCCGTTGTGGTCGCCCGACCGCGACAAATCGGCGATCTCGACGACCACAAGGGACGACGTGCCCAACAACAGGGGTGCATGGGCGCCCGCCTACTGGGCAATGTCCTTGCGCAGCGCGATAGCGCCGCGCAGGTACACGTGGGAGATCTCTGCCTTGGGCAGGTCGATCTCGGCGTGCGCGAGGATCCGGATCACCCGCGGCATTGCTCCGGCGACGTCGATCTCGGCGGCGCACAGCAGCGGAACGTCGGTGATGCCGATGTCGCGGGCGCCAACCGCCGGGAACTCGCTGTGCAGGTCGGGGGTCGCGGTGAACACCACGCTGATCAGATCCTCGACGGTGATCGCGTTGCGATCGAGGATCGCGGAGATGAGTTCGCGTACCGAGGCGAGCATGTGCTCGCGCTCGTCCACGTCGAGTTGCACCGCACCGCGGATCGCCCGCACCGCCATCGGATCAGGAACCCTTCGCTTCTCGCGGGCCCGCAGCCCTGGCCGGTGCGGCGGATCCCCCGCTCGCGCCGCGCGAGCTGCCCGCGCGAGGTCCCTCGCGTCCCTTCACCTTAGCCGCGCGCGGATTCGCGCCCGGGCGCCCCGGTGCCTTGGCGGCGGCCTTGGACGCCGTGCGCTTGGCGGCGGCCTTCCGGGCAGCGCCTTCGCTCACCTCGGTGGCACCCAGCAACTGGGAGACCTCCACGGAGGTCAGGTGACGAAGGCGCCCCGGGGTGAGGTTGCCGGTGGCCACCGGACCGATGTGGGTGCGAATCAGGCGGATGACGGGGTGACCGGCGGCCTCCAGCAGTCGGCGCACGATGTGCGTGCGTCCCTCGTGGATGATCAGCTCGACCTGAGCCCGGCCGCCGGCGGCGCCGAGCAGCCGAAACTTGTCGACGCCGGCATGACCGTCGTCGAGTTCGATGCCGATCTTGAGCCGGCGACCAAGATCGCGCGGGACGGGCGCGGCGATATCCGCGAGGTAGGTCTTGGGAACGCCGTAGCGGGGGTGCATCAGGCGGTTGGCGAGTTCGCCGTCGTTAGTGAGCAGGATCAAACCCTCGGTGTCGGTGTCGAGGCGTCCGACATGGAACAGGCGTTCGGTGCGGTCCGCCACGTAGTCCCCGACGCAGCTGCGGCCCTCGGGGTCCTTCATCGTGCTCACGACGCCGCGCGGCTTGTTCAGGACGAGGTAGACCGCGCCGGTCTTGGTGGCGATCCGCGATCCGTCGACCTTAATGATCGCGGAGTCCGGATCCACCCGCCTGCCCTGCTCGCGCACGATCGCACCATCGACCTCGACCCGGCCGGCCTCGATGAGTTCCTCGCAGGCCCGGCGGCTGCCGACCCCCGCACCGGCCAGCACCTTCTGCAGGCGGATGCCGGATTCGTAGCCGGCCCGCGCGTTCGGCGCATCGTTCATCAGTTGCTGGGCATGTCGAGGTCGTCCTCGAGCGAGGACAGTTCCGGAAGGAACGGGGCGAGGGCAGGAAGTTCGTCGAGGCCCCGAATTCCCAGGCGCTCCAGGAAGTAAGCGGTGGTGCGGTAGAGCACGGCCCCGGATTCGGCTTCGGTGCCCGCCTCGGTGACCAGGCCGCGGCTGACCAGGGTGCGCATCACACCGTCGACGTTGACCCCGCGTACGGCGGAGACCCGCGAGCGGCTGACCGGTTGGCGGTAGGCCACGACCGCGAGGGTCTCCAGTGCGGCCTGGGTGAGGCGGGCCTGCTGGCCGTCGCGCACGTAGCGTTCGACCACCGCGGCGCACTCGGCGCTGGTGTAGTACCGCCAGCCGCCGGCGACCTCGCGCAGTGTGATTCCGCGACCGGCCTGGGCGTACTCCTGCGCCAGCTCGTGGAGGGCGAGGCGCACCTCATCGGTCGGGCGCTGGCAGATCTGGGCCAGCATGGCGGGCTCGACCGGGGTGTCCACCACGAGCAGGACGGCCTCGAGGGCGGCGCGCAGCGAGGGCGCGCCCAGCTCGGGCGCGGGCTCGACATCGGGTTCGAGGGTGGCCTCGGCGGTCATGAGGTATCGGTCCTTGTCGTGGCGGTATCGGCTTCGGGCTCGGGCTCTGCGTACTCATCGTCCAGGTGCAGCGTGGCGTCGTCGTTGCCCGTCCAGCGCACGTGCAGTTCACCGAAGGGGGTCAACTGGTCGAAGGTGACCAGAACCTCGCGGTAGAGCTCGAGCAGGCCCAGGAAGCGCGCGACGACGGTCAAGGTGTCGGGCGCGTCGGCGGTCAGGGAGCGGAACGTCGAGGTCCCGCTGCGCCGCAGCCGCTCGATGAGGATCGCGGCCTGCTCGCGCACGCTGACCCGGGGTGCGTGCATGTGCTCGACCCCCACCAGCGGGGTGGGCTTGGGGGTCAGCGCCCTGGCCGCGAGCGCGGCGAACTGCTCCGGGCCCAATCCGATCAGCACCTCGGGCAGCAGTTTCGCGAACGGCTCCTCCATGGCGACGACCCGCGGCATGAGTTTGGCTTCGGCCGCGAGGCGGACGGTGAAGTCGGCCGCGCCCTGCTTGTAGGCGCGGTACTGCAGCAGCCGGGCGAAAAGCAGGTCGCGGGCCTCCAACAGGGCCAGGTCCTCTTCGTCCTCGACCTCCCCGCAGGGGAGCAGTCGGGCTGCCTTGAGGTCGAGCAAGGTGGCGGCGACGACCAGGAACTCACTCGCCGTCCCAAGATCCCACCCCGAACCCTGGCCGCGGATGTAGCCGATGAACTCATCCGTCACCTGGGCCAACGCGATCTCGGTGATGTCGAGCTTGTGCTTGGCGATCAGGGAGAGCAACAGGTCGAACGGGCCCTGGAACACATCCAGGTGAACCTGGAACGCCTCGGCGGCGAACTCCCCCGGCGGGGGGCCGGGCTTAACCTCGGTCAGGGACACCGGGGAACCGTAACCGACCTCGGGGACCAGCCGGGCATCCGTGGCGACGGTCAGTGCCGGCTCTCGCGGTACAGCAACTCACGCGCCAGCTGCCGGTACGCGTCGGCGCCGGTCGAGGTGGAGGCGTAGGTGGTGATCGGCTCGCCCGCCACCGTCGTCTCGGGAAACTTGACCGTGCGGGCGATCACGGTGTGGAAGACCCCGTCCCCGAAGGCTTCGATGACCCGCGAGAGAACCTCCCGCCCGTGCACGGTGCGCGAGTCGTACATGGTCGCCAGGATTCCGGCCAGGCGCAGCTCCGGGTTGAGCCGGTCCTGGACCTTGGCGATCGTGTCGGTCAGCAGCGCCACCCCGCGCAGGGCAAAGTACTCGCATTCCAACGGCACGATGACCGAATCGGACGCGGTGAGCGCGTTGACGGTGAGCAGGCCCAGGGATGGCTGGCAGTCGATGATGATCACGTCGTAGTGCGACAGGGCCGGGCGCAGCACCCGCATCAGGGACTGCTCGCGGGCGACCTCGTTGACCAGCTGAACTTCGGCCGCTGAGAGGTCGATGTTGCAGGGCAGCAGGTCCAAACCGGCGACGTTGGTCTTGAGCAGGACGTCGTCGAGCTTCACCCCGCGCTCCATCAGCAGGTTGTACAAGGTCAGGTCGAGCTCGTGGGGGTTGATCCCCAGCCCGACGGAGAGCGCGCCTTGGGGGTCGAAGTCGACCAGGAGCACCCGGCGGCCCAACTCGGCGATGGCCGCCCCCAGGTTGATGGTGGAGGTGGTCTTGCCGACCCCGCCCTTCTGGTTGCACATGGAGATCACCGTGGCCGGGCCATGGCGGTCCAACGGGGGTGGGAGGGGGAAGTTCGGCAGTGGACGGCCGGTCGGGCCGATCAACGCTTCGGTGGCGGGGCTTTCGACCGCGAGCGGCTCCTGGCCGGTGGAGCGGGTGGGAACCCAGCGCTCCTTGGGTACCCGCACGCGCACCGGGGGTAGTGGGGCGAACTCCTCGTCGGCCCGTGCGGTGGCTCCCGCGGCGGATCTGACCGGACGGGCACCGTAGGTGGCGTCGTTCACGTCGCGATTCCTCCCTGACTCAGCGCCCGCCATGGTTGAGTGCGGGTGGTCCGGTGTCCGGATTGCGCCCAGGCTGTCCCACCGGGGTTAACAGCCCGGGGAGGTCGCGCGGCGTGTCGCGGCGGTCCTTGACAAGTAGCCGCCACTGTGGTGCCGGTGGTGTCAGTGATGCCCCTGTTACCGATGATTCTGCGAATCCGGTCGCGCGAGGGCGCGCGGATGCGCGGCCGCGTAGACCTCGCGCAGCTTCTCCACCGTCACCATCGTGTAGAGCTGGGTGGTCGCCACCGAGGCGTGCCCGAGCAGTTCCTGCACCACACGCACATCGGCCCCGGCGTCGATCAGGTGCGTCGCGAACGAGTGGCGCAGGGTGTGCGGGGAGACCTCGACGGTGAGCCCGGCAGCGCCGGCGGCCTGAACCAGTACCTTCCAGGCGCTTTGCCGCGACAGCCGGCTGCCGCGGGCGTTGAGGAACAGGGCCGGGCCGGCCTTCCCCGACTGGGCGAGGATCGGCCGCCCGGTCTGCAGGTAGTTCGCCAGTGCCGTCACCGCGCAGCGCCCCAGCGGCACCATCCGCTGCTTGCCGCCCTTGCCCGAAAGCAGCACCGAGCGATCGGTGAGATCAAGGTCGTCGACGTCGAGCCCGACGGCCTCCGAGATTCGCGCGCCGCAGCCGTACAGGAACTCCAGCAATGCGCCATCGCGCAGATGCAACTCGTCCCGGGCGCCCACGCCGGCGCTCTCGATCAGCTTGAGAACGTCCTCGACCGCGATGGCCTTGGGCAGCCGCTGCGGGATTTTTGGGGGACGGACCTCGGCGGCGGGGTCGAGCGCGCTCAGTCCCTCCCGCAGGGCGAACTTGTGAAACCCCCGCACCGCGATCACCGCCCGGGCGGCCGAGCTCGCGCCGAGCGGCAGGTGCGCGTCATCACCGGCGCGCAGGTGGGCGGCGAACGCCGCCACGTCGGCCCTGCTGATCGCGCCGACCTCGGTGATCCCCCGGTCGGTGAGCACCCCGAGGTAGCGGCCCAGGTCCCGGCGATAGGACAGCAGCGTGTTGGTCGCCAGTCCCCGCTCGACCGCGAGGTGGTCCAGGTAGCCCCGCAGGGCCGCGGCGGGCGATTCGCTGCCGGCACCGGCCGCGCTCTCCAACTCCCCACCTCCCGCCATGGTTCAGGCCAGCACGTCGGCGAGGTCGGCCACCGGCAGGGCGTGGGCGTCGGCGACGGGCCCGTAGACGATCTGGCCGGCGTGGGTGTTCAGCCCCAGGGCGAGCGCCGGATCGCGGCGTGAAGCCTGCTCCCAGCCCGCGTCGGCGATGGCCAGCGCATAAGGCAGCGTCACGTTGGTCAGCGCGTAGGTCGAGGTGTGCGGGACGGCGCCGGGCATGTTGGTGACGGCATAGAAGATCGAGCCGTGGGCCTCATAGACGGGGTCCGCGTGCGTAGTCGGCCGCGAGTCGGCGAAGCAGCCCCCCTGATCGATCGCGATGTCCACCAGCACGGTGCCCGGCTTCATCGCCGCGACCAACTCGCTGGAGATCAGCTTGGGTGCCTTCGCGCCGGGGACGAGCACCGCGCCAACGACGAGATCGGCGTCCAGCACCGCTTTTTCGATCTCGAAGGCGTTGGAGGCCACCGTCTGGGCGTGGCCCTGGTAGATCCGGTCCGCCTCCCGCAGCTTGGCCACGTTGCGGTCCAGCAGCAGGACTTCGGCCTGCATGCCGATCGCGATCGCGGCGGCGTTCATACCCGAAACTCCCGCCCCGATCACCACGACCTTGGCGGCGTACACCCCGGACACCCCGCCCATCAGAACCCCGCGCCCACCGCCGGAACGCATCAGGTGGTACGCCCCGGCCAGCGGCGCGAGCCGGCCCGCCACCTCGCTCATCGGGTAGAGCAACGGCAGTGAGCCATCAGGCAGTTGGACGGTCTCGTAGGCAATGGCTGTCGTGCCCGCGGCGAGCAGGGCGTTGGTGCACTCGAGCGAGGCCGCGAGGTGCAGGTAGGTGAACAGCACCTGATCGCCGCGCAGGCGCGAGTACTCCTCCTCGATGGGTTCCTTGACCTTGAGGATCAACTCCCCGGTGGCCCAGACCTCCTCGGCGCTCGGCGCGATGTGCGCGCCGGCCGCCTGGAAGTCCGCATCGGAGATCGAGGAGCCGGCTCCGGCATCGCGTTCGATCACGACCTCGTGGCCGTGCCGAACGAGCTCGTGAACTCCCGATGGCGTGATCGCCACCCGGTACTCGTGGTTCTTGACCTCACGTGGAACGCCGATCCGCATGATCGGCAGCTTAGGCGCGCGGGCGACGTCGGCTGCCGATCAAGGTCGAGGCGCACGGGGCGGAAGATCCGCGATTCCTCGCCCCGCCGGCCTCGACGTTGATCCTGCGCCTACGGAGCCCTCGGGTGTGCGCGCCGGCAAAGCGTCGAGATGCCTGAGGATCAGGAGGTGGCGTCGTCCTCAAGGACAGCCTCGAAGGCATCCGGCTCGTAGACGTCGGCCTTGACCTGCTTCGCGTTGGCCATGGCCCGGATACGCGGGCTGGCCTCGCCGATTCCGCGCTCAGCGCGCTTGACAATAAGGCGAGCGGCCCGAACCTGTGGCATGTCCGCTTTGATGATCGTCGCCATCTAGGTCGCCTCCACGTTTCGCTCCTCGTCAGAGGAGAGTATCTGTCACCACTGCGAGCGCCGCTGAGACCAAGGCCTGATCCTCACGCTGCAGCAAGGTCGAGGTCTCCAACGCCCCTAGGGTCGCCACCCCCACATCACGCCGTCGGGCCTGTGGGTCGACGGCCAGCTCGCAGGCCCACCGCAGTAGCCGCATGCTCTCCTCTCGGCGCCATCGCACATCAAGATCGCGAGCGCCGCGCCGAGAAACGAGCACTCCGAACAAGGCTCCGGCGAACGCCAGGATCGAGGTTCCGAGCGCTATCGCGGCCGTGCCCCACGCCGCCATTCCGCTGCCCATGCCGGTGATATTGGCGCTCGGGCTCGACCGCTGCGAGGGCCCCGAGGCCATCTGTGGACAGTGATGCTTCATTCCGTAGGTTGTGGATAAGCCGCCGGGGCGTGGTGCCGCGTTCAGGCAGGGCGGTCGGGCCAGGGCGCGTCGGCGGGGCGCAGGGCCGCGAGCCCGCCCGGGCGGCGCAACGCTGCCGCCAGGACGGGGACGCCCATCACGATCAGCGGGTTGTGCAAGGCGCCGGCCAGGACGCCGTCGACGAGATCGTCGAGGGCGACCCAGCGCAGTTCCATGTCGGACTCCTCGTGGGCGCCGGGGACGTGCGCGCCCGCGATCGGCGTCGCGCATCGGACCACGAAGATCCGCACTGCTTCGTTGCTGCAACCCGGCGTCGTGTAGGCGTCGAGGAGCACTCGCCACTCGCCGCCTTCCAGGTGTGCCTCCTCGGCGAGCTCGCGTCGGGCGGCGAGCAGTGCGGATTCCCCCGGCTCGTCGAGCAGGCCTGCGGGTAGCTCCCAGAGGCGCCGCGAGACCGGATGCCGGTATTGGCTCAGGACGAGCACCTGACCGGCGTCGTTCAGGACAAGAACACCGACTGAGCCCGGGTGCACGACCAGATCGCGGACCGCGATGACCTCGCCGGGCATCTGGACCTCGTCGACTCGAATCGCGATCTTGGCGCCGGGCACTCGCGGGATGCCGCCAGATGCAGGTAGGTGAACAGCACCTGGTCCGGGCGCAGGCGCGGGTACTCCTCCTCGATGGATTCCTTGACCTTGAGGATCAACTCCCCGGTGGCCCAGACCTCGTCGGCGCTCGGCGCGATGTGCGCGCCGGCCGCCTGGAAGTCCGCATCGGAGATCGAGGATCCGGCTCCGGCATCGCGCTCGATCACAACCTCGTGGCCGTGCCGAACGAGCTCGTGAACTCCCGATGGCGTGATCGCCACCCGGTACTCGTGGTTCTTCACCTCGCGCGGTACGCCGATCCTCATGTCGACCAGCCTAGTTTTCCTCGGTTCCACGCAGCACGAACGTGGGGCGCCGCGTGCCCCGCCCTATCGTCGGGCAGGCATCGGGTGGACCCTGTTCCCGGCATCCCGGTTACCCAGGCGTCTAGAGCCACTGGAGTTCCCATGAGACCTTTCGTCATCAACCGTCACGGCCGCATGGTGTTCCCGTCGAGCTACTTCCCCGACATGGATCTCTCGCTGTTCGCCGGTCTGGACCAGTTCGAGGCCGCGGTGCGACGCGACTTCGACGAGAAGTCGCCCACCGGCTCGGACATCCTGGAGCGGGTCGAGTCCGGCAAGTACGACAACCGGTTCGAGCTACTGCGCGACGTGGCCCTGAACCTGTTCTGGGGCAGCCGCTACATCCTCACCCTGTGGGAACCCCGGCCCACCCGCTGGCGCGATGTGCCCCGGCACTCCAGCGAGGTGTTCCTGCCGGTCATCACCCCCTGGGCGGATGCCGCGCGCAAGGTGGCTGCGGTCGCCGACACCTATCGCGCCCTGGCGCCCGCGTGGGACGCCGATGCCGAGGACGCCATCTTCGAGATCCTGTTCGACATTTTCGGGCACAAGCTCTACCACGCCAGCGACCTGCCCGCGCTCAAGCCGACCGTCTCCGAACTGCTTGCCATGCCGGACGCACTCACCTTCGTGCTCCCCGACCATGATCCCGACTACCCGACGTACAGCGAGGCGGACATCCTCGACCACCAGGCGGATCCCGCGGAGCTGGAGTCGCTCGGCCGCTGGGCGCGGGTGCTGCACAACGTCTACCCGTGGGAGCGGGCCCGGACCACGCTCGCGCCGGCCTCGTCGGTGGGCGATGACGACTTCGTCGTGCTCTACGTCCCCCGCAGCCCGGCCGTGACCGGCTTCGTGACACGGGTCAAGGAGCATCGAGCCCCGAGCGACGCGCCGGCTGCTGCCGCGGTCCTCGCGCGCCAACCGGTGCGACCGTTCCCGGCGCTCGATGTGCGTCGCACCTTTGCGGTGCAGCCCCGGATTGCCTCGTTGGCGGCCCTGCGCGGCGAGCACGTGTGCACCAACGACGACGTCATCCGCAACTCGGCGATCAACTGGTCACCGATGAGCGCCGCGCAGATCTCGGCGAAGACCGGCATCGAATCGCGTTGCTACACGGCCAAACCGCTGGAGCAGCTCGCGCTGGACGCCGCCCGGGCGGCACGGGCCGCATCCGGACGGGCCCCGGAGGAGATCGGCGCGGTGATCGTCGCCACCTGCACCAGCAATCGACTGATCCCCTCGATCGGGGCGTACATCTCCGGCGAGCTCGGCATCTACCGCACCTACATGTCCGGTGATCTGGTCGCGGCGTGCGCCGGCTTCGCCTACGGGCTCGCCGAGGGCGTGCGGATCCTGCAGGAGGTGAACCGCCCGCTGTTGCTGGTCTGGGCGGAGAAGTTCTCCGACAAGATCGGCAGCGTGCGCACCTCGCGCATGCTCTTCGGCGACGCCGCAACCGCGATGGTGCTCTGCCCGGTCGAGGGCGACGCCCCCGGCGACATCGAGATGCTGCAGACCTACGCCAGCGGCCCGGTCAGCGAGGTCAATTCGATCCTGTGGCCCAACCCCGACTTCGATGGCAACATCACCGTGTACGGACCGCAGGTGAAGTCCCTGGCGAAGCGCTACCTCGCGCAGATGATCGAGGAAATGAAGCAACTTCCCGCGGCCGACGGCGAGGGAAACCTGCTGGACAGCGTCGACGTGATGGTCCCGCATCAAGCCAACAAGGTCATGGTCTCCGACATTGCCCGCGGGGTCGGCTTCCCGATGGACCAGGTGTACTTCAACATCGAACGAACCGGCAACGTCTCGGCCGCCAGCATCCCGCTGGCCATCCACGACGCCGTGGTGGACGGCGCCATCGACCGGCCCATGCGCATCTTCTGCCCGGGATTCGGCGCCGGCGCGGTCGCAGGTTACGCCGTCCTCCATCTTGACCCGGCGATCGTGGTGCGGGCCGAGACCGTCACGTTGGCGCCGGCGCCGAACGCCGGGCCGCCACGCGGAGCGACGGTGGCTGACGTGAGTGAGGCGTTCAGCTAGTCAGGCCATGTCCCAGCCGCCATTGACCGCCAGCACCGACCCCGTGATGTACCCGGCCTCCTCGGCGACCAGGAAGGCCACCGCACGGGCGATCTCGTCCGCGTTGCCCAACCGCCCCACCGGAATCGTCTTGACCACCCGCTCCAACACGTCGTCGGGCACTTCGGCGACCATGTCGGTGTCGGTGTAGCCGGGGGTGACGCAGTTGACCGTGATTCCCTTGCGGGCGACCTCGCGCGCCAGCGACTTCGCCAGTCCGAACTGGCCGGCCTTCGATGCCGCATAGTTCGCCTGCCCGACGCTGCCGGTGGCCCCGACGGCCGAACTGATGTTGACGATTCGCCCGTACTCCTGGGCGATCATGGGTTCGAGCACGGCCTTGATCATGTAGAAGGAGCCGGACAGGTTCACCCGCAGTACGGCGTGCCAGTCATCGATCGTCATTTTCCGCACGGTCTTGTCGACGGTCACGCCGGCGTTGTTGACGAGGATGTCGACGCGTCCCTTCAGTGCGAGCAGCTCCTCGACCATGCCGTTGCAGTCCGCCGGGTCGCCGATGTTGCCCGCGTGCAGGGACACCGAGTGCCCGTCCTTGGTCAGGCGCTCGACGAACTCCTCGGCTCTGGGACTGATCCGGCTGCACCCCGCCGCCACGTGCATCCCCTGCTCGGCGAGGTTCGTGGTGATCGCGGCGCCGATGCCGCGTACTCCTCCGGTGACGATTGCAACCCGCTGCTCGACCATGGCTGTACTCCTCGGGGTGATCCGCGACACCGTTGTCGCGGTCGCGACGTTACCCGGCGACGTCGCCGCGACATCACCTCAGGCGGAGCGGGCGCTCCAGGGGGCATCGGCCGGGCGCAGCGCGTCCAGACCGCCGGGACGCGAACGTGCGGCCTGCAGAGCCAGGGCGCCGATCACGATCAGCGGGTTGTGCAAGTCACCGGCGAGGACTGCGTCGACCAGATCGGCCAGGGCCACCCAGCGCAACTCCATGTCCGATTCCTCGTGCAGGCCCGCGACTCGGACGCCGTCCATTGGGCGGGTCCCGCGCGCGAGGTAGATGCGTACGGCCTCGTCGCTGCAGCCCGGGGTCGTGTACGCATCGACCAGGACGTGCCAGTCCCCGCCCGTCAGGTGGGCCTCCTCGGCGAGCTCACGTTGGGCTGCGAGCAGCGCGGACTCCCCTGGCTCATCGAGCAGTCCGGCGGGAAACTCCCAGAGCCGGCGCGAGACCGGGTGGCGGTACTGACTGAGCACCAGGACCTGACCATTCTCGTCCAGTACAACGACCCCGACCGAGCCGGGGTGTACGACCAGGTCCCGCACGGCGCTCACCTCGCCCGGCATCTCGACCTCGTCGACCCGGATCGCGATCTTGGCGCCCTGGAAGGCGATCCGGGAGGCCCGGACGGGCCAGGCCTCCGCAGTGTCGACGAGGCTCACGCGCTCCTGACCCCGGCCAGGGCCTGGGGCGGCGTGACGTCCGGCGCGGCGTGCTCGGCAAACTCGGCCCGGCGACGTAAGCCGGCCGCGATCAAGCCCGAGAACAACGGGTGCGCCCGGGTGGGGCGTGAGCGGAACTCCGGGTGGGCCTGGGTGGCGACCAGGAACGGGTGCATCTCGCGCGGCAGTTCGACGAACTCCACCAGCCGGTTGTCCGGCGAGGTGCCGCCGAAGACGACGCCCGCCGCCTCCAGTTGCGCCCGGTAATCGTTGTTGACCTCGTAGCGGTGACGGTGGCGTTCGGAGACGTAGGGCTCGCCGTAGAGCTCGCGCACGATCGAGCCTTCGGCGAGCTTGGCTGGGTAGAGACCCAGGCGCATCGTGCCGCCCATGTCGCGCTCCCCCGCGACGACGTCGCGCTGATCGGCCATCGTGGCGATCACCGGATGGACGGTGGCCGGGTCGAACTCGGCGGAGTTCGCCCCGTCCAGGCCGGCCAGGTTGCGGGCGGCCTCGATGACCACGCACTGCAGACCCAGGCACAGCCCCAGCACCGGGATGCGCTGCTCGCGGGCGTGCCGAATCGCGGCGATCTTGCCCTCGATCCCGCGCACCCCGAAGCCGCCGGGCACGCAGACGGCGTCGCATTCGTCGAGAGCGGCGGCGGCGCCGGCTGCGCTCGAACAGTCATCGGAGGTGATCCAGCGCAACGTCACCTTGGCGTCGTTGGCAAACCCGCCATGACGCAGGGCCTCGGTCACCGACAGGTACGCATCCGGCAGGTCGACGTACTTGCCGACCAGACCGACGGTGAGTTCGTGTGCGGGGGCATGCACCCGGCGCAGCAACTCGTCCCAGGCCCGCCAGTCGACATCGCGGAACGGCAAGCCGAGGCGGCGGACCACATAGGCGTCCAGGCCCTCGGCGTGCAGCACCTTGGGGATGTCGTAGATCGAGGGCGCATCCACCGCCGCGGTGACGGCCTCGGCGTCGACGTCGCACATCAGCGAGATCTTGCGCTTGACGTTCGCGGTGATCGGCCGGTCGCTGCGGCACACGATTGCGTCCGGCTGGATACCGATGCTGCGCAGCGCGGCGACCGAATGCTGCGTCGGCTTGGTCTTGAGCTCCCCGGATGGCCCGATGTAGGGGACCAACGAAACGTGCAGGAAGAAGACATTGTCCCGGCCGACCTCGTGGCGGACCTGGCGGGCGGCCTCCAGGAACGGCAGGGACTCGATGTCGCCGACGGTGCCGCCGATCTCGGTGATGACCAGGTCGATCTCCGGTCCGGCCATTCGCCGGATCCGCGCCTTGATCTCGTTGGTGATGTGCGGGATGACCTGCACGGTATCGCCGAGGTACTCCCCGCGTCGCTCCTTCGCGATGACCGTCGAATACACCTGACCGGTCGTCACATTTGCCGAGCCGTGCAGTTCGGTGTCCAGGAAGCGCTCGTAATGCCCGACGTCCAGGTCGGTCTCGGCCCCGTCGTCGGTGACGAAGACCTCGCCGTGCTGGAACGGGTTCATCGTGCCGGGATCGACATTGAGGTAGGGGTCCAGCTTCTGCATGGTGACGCGCAGGCCGCGCGAGGTGAGCAGGTTGCCCAGACTGGAGGCCGTCAGCCCCTTACCCAGGGACGACGCGACGCCGCCGGTGACGAACAGGTGCTTGGTGGTGTGCGGCACTGGCAAGGCGTTCTCCCGTGGTTTCGAGGCCGACAATCCGTCGGTGCTCCACGGGTTTTTAGTCTATCGGTTCCCGCCGGTATAGCCGGCCAACAGGGCTGCCAGCATCGCGCGTTCATCCGGCCAGGTGGCGGCCCGCACCGGACCGGCGGCGCGCAAGCCCGCGGCCAGCGCGGGGTCGTCGAGGATCCGGTTCACCGCCGTGGCGAGCGCCATGACATCACCGGCAGGGACGAGCAGCGCCGCGTCGCCGACCAGGTCCGGCACTCCCCCGACCGCGGTGGCGACCAGCGGCACCCCGGCACGCAGGGCCTCCTGAGCGATCAGCGCGCGGGCCTCCCACCGCGAGGAAAGCACGACGACGTCCGCGATCGAGAGCAGATCCGCGACGTCGGAGCGGGCCCCGAGCCAGCGCACCGGCAGGTTGGCGCCGGCGCAGGCCAGGTCGGCCGCCAGCGGGCCGTCACCGGCCACGAGCAGTGTGGGTGCCGGCTCGCGTGCGGCCCAGACCCGGGCCGCGGCGAGCATCGTCGGATAGTCCTTCTGCGTGGCCAGGCGGCCGACGGCGAGCAGCACCGGGCCGGCGGGAAGCTGCAGTGCGCCGCGGATCTGCCCCGGTGCGCGGGTGGGCGCAAGAAGCGGCGGGGCGGCCACCTCGCCGAGCCGGGCGTCGCGGGCACCCGATCGCCGGGCCCGCTCGACGAGGTCCGCCGAGGCGCCCAAGGTCAGGTCGGCCCCGCGTGCGGCGAGCTGTTCCAGACCGGCGTGCACTCTCGCCCTGGCGCCGGTGGCGAGATTGGCGTTGTGCCAGGTCACGATCAGCCGCGCCCGCGGCGTGCCGGGCCGGCGGGCGCGCAGGGCCAGGGCGGCCATCGCGCCCGCGCGCAGTCCGTGGGCATGGACGACGCCGGCCCGCCAGCCGATCGCGGCGCTGCTCAGAGTGTGCGTGGCCCGTAGGTCCCGCATGGGGTGCGGGTCCGCGGCAATCTCGATCGCGAAGAACACCGCGCCGGCCCGCGTGAAGCCGAAGGTGTCCTCGGTGCTCTGCGGCCCGGCAACGGCGACGGGCACCTCGCGCTGAGTCAGACCCGCCACGATCGAGTGGACGTGCCGTCCGATCCCGCCGGCGGAGGTGCCCAGGACGAGCAGGACACGCGGATGGGGCGGCATCGGGGTCATCGGGGCTCGCGCAGGCCGAGCAGGACCTCTTGGGTTCCGGCGCGGTCCAGGGCCGCCACGCCGAGGAGGTAGCCGCTCGCGGCGAGGACCGCACAGGTCAGCGCCCCGAGGGTGGCGGAGGCGAAGCCGGCCTGCTCCCACAGCGACCCAACCCGGTAGCCGAGGTTGCCGACCGCGACCGCGACCACGAGCGCGACGGCAACCGTCCGCACGAGGGCGCGGCGGGCATCGGCGTCCAGGTCACGGACAACGACGACGAGCAGACCGACGCCGGCGGCGCTCATGCCGATGGAATTACCCAGGGCCAGGGCCAACACGGTGTCCTCCCGCTCGAACACCCCCACCAGCGCGATCGCCGCGGCGACGGCAGTGATCCAGCCGGCGACCATCACGGTCGCGGCGATCCGGCCGCGGTGCTGGGCGTACAGGATCCGGCTGAGCAGCGCCACCAGAGCAAAGCCGACCAGGCCCGGGGCAAGGCCGACGATCGCGTCGGCCAGCGCACTCGCCTGCGGCAGTCCGCCGTTGCTGGCGAACATCCGTGACACGGGCACTGCGCCGGCCGCGAGGGCGCCGGCGCCGCCGACGCATAGCAGCAGCACGGCGCGGATCGTGCGCGCGCTGTCTCGGCGGCGCCCGTCGTCATCGCCGATCGCGGCAGCCTCCGCGAGGCTGGGAAAGGCCGCGGTGGCAATCGGCAGCGCGAGGACCGCGTAGGGCACGAGGTACACCGCGTACGCCCAGGTCCAGGTGGCCAGGGCGCCCGGAGTCCCCTCCTTGTTCGCCACCCACGCGATGACGAGCGTCGCACCCTGCTGGGCGAGCAGCGCGGCCAGCCCTGCAGCGGCCAGCGACCTGGCCCGAGCCGCGACACCGTCGTCGAAGCGCACGGTCGGGCGCAGCCGCAGGCCGGCTGCGAGGGCGGGGACGGCCACGCTCAGCGCGAGGGTCAGAACTCCGAGCGTGGTGCCCAGGGCCAGCGCGCGCTCGGACGATCGCGGGATGAGCGCCACCTCACGTTGCCCGTCGGCCAGGGCACTGAAGGTGAGGTAGGCCGCGATCACCACGGCGCTGGACAGCAGTGGGGACAGCGCCGCGGCGAGGAAGCGCCGATGCGCGTGCAGCGCCCCGCCCAGCACCACAGCGACGGCGTAGCACAGGAGTTGGGGGGTGAACCAGATCAGCATGCGGGTGCCGGTGTCCACCGCGCCCGCGCAGGACGGGTCGTCGGAGAGCAGCGCGCGCATCAGTGGCCGGGCTCCCAGCGCCATCGCCACCGTCACCGGAAACAACAGCAGGACCGCCCAGGTGAGCAGCGCGGAGGTGGTCCGGTTCACCGCCGCGCGGTCCCCCCGGGCGATTGCGCCGACGAGCAACGGGACGACCACACCGGCCAGCGCCCCGCCGGCAACGACCTCGAAGGCGACGTTCGGCAGCAGGTTCGCCGTGGTGTAGGTGTCGGCGAGACAGCCCGCTCCGACCGTCTTGGAGAACACCAGCCAACGTCCGAAGCCGACGGTGCGGGCCAGCACGGTGACGACGGCGATCAGGACGGCGCCGGTGAGGATCCCGGGGATGAGCCGAGGCGATCTTGCTCTGCCCGCGGCGCGACCCCCCTTGCGAGCGGGCGCGGTGGGGTCGCCAGGATCGGTCATGGGAGTGCGGTGGCGGGGCGCCGACCGAGTTCGTCGACCCAACGCAGCCCAGCGCTCGCCGCTATCACCCGAGTGAAACTCACCTTCTCGCTCGCCGCGATGAGGATCGTCAACGCGGCCAGGGTGCGTGCTCGTCCCGCGCCTTGCTGACGTAACAGCATCGCCAGTCCGAGCGCCGCGCCCAGCGCGTTCGCGCCTGCGTCGCCGAGCATGACCTGCTCGTTCAGCTCACGCCCCAGCAGACCCGTCGCGGACCCGAGTGCGCCGGCCAGTGCCGGGCCGCCTTGCCCGAGCGCGAGCGGGGAATGCAGCAAGGCCACCTTGCTCGCCCGTCCCGGCCGTAGGTCGAAGAGGTTGATCAGGTTCGCGTACCCGGCGATGACCCCCGCCCCGATCAGCGTCTGGCGCCTTCCGGTGGACACCGGCGCGGCGGCGAGCAGGCCGATGACCGGCAGCCCGGCGAACTTCACGGCACCGGTGGTGACCCGGCCGCGGCGTAGGGCACCCAGATGCCCGGATAGGCCCTTGACGGGTGGACCCTCGCGCCGGCCCTCGGCCAGGTCATCGAGGAGACCGAGGCCACCACAGCCCAGGGTCGCCGTCACGGCGGCCAGGCGGGCAGGTCCGGACAGCCCGGGCGCCAGCGCAAAGGCGGCGGCGCTGCCGAGCATCACCGCCGGGCCTGCCAGCAGGCTCACGCTCTCGCCTCGGTAGTTCTTGCGTTCCCAGCGCTTTCGCCCGGCTGGGGGACGAGCGGCCAGGACGGCATAGGCGGCCCGGGTGGCGACGGCGGCGATCCCGCCTGCCATGACGCGCTGCGCAGCCGATCCGGCGCTGCCATTGGTCGGCGTCATCGCCTCACCCCGCCCCTGCCCAGATCCGGTAGGGGGGTGTCCGCATTGGCGCCGTAGTTTCCGGCCCCGCCGCCCAACTGTTCGACCAAGGCCAGGGCAGTCGCCATCCGGCCGAAGATCGAGTCGACGGTGTCCACGGTCGAGACCGTGTCGGAGGTCTGCGAGGCGCGCCGCACACCATCGAGCGCCCCGCCGACCGCGGCCCCGAGCGGGCCCGCCACCACGACCCCGCTCCCGGTGGCATCCAATGCTGCAGCGAGGGTGATGACCCCGCGGCGCGTGCGGTCCGTCGACGAGATCGCCTCCTCGGGAGTCGGGCCCACCAGGACCACGGCAAGGTCGGCGACGGTGTCCAGGCTGCCGGCATCGACGAAATCGGCCCGGTCGAGATCGGCGAGCAACGCCTTCGCCTCAGCAGGCAGTTCACCCCCCGGGGTGGGTGAGAGCAGCGCGGCCGCGAGGTGGGTGTCGGCGATACCGGACCCGGGAACGCCGACCACGCCGGAGATCGGCCGCGCACGCACGATGGCATCGCGGGCCTCGCCGCGGACCGCAAGGTCGCGCGGGTCGTCCTTGGTGGCAAAGAAGTCCTCATCGAGGCGGACCTGCCCGCTGACCTGTGCTCCGGCCCCGATCAGCAGTTCGTCCAGGGCGTCGGCGTCATTTCCGCTCGCATCAGGGGCAAGGACCAGCACGACCCGCCGCCCGGCCAGACGCTGTCCGAGGAGATCGACCTCGAGCGCGCGCAGGTACTCCTCGCGAAAACGCAGCTGCTCCCGCGAGGAGTCCAGCGCACGGCGAAGTGCCGCCTTCTCCGCATCCAGGGACGAGATCGTCGAGCGTTGGGAATCGATCAGGGATTGGTTGAGCAAGGAGGAACCGACCAGGATGCCGGTGGCCAGGGCCATGAAGACGGCGACCAGCGAGACCAGGTGGTAACGGAAATCGATCATGGGCGCTCGTCCGGCACGGCGGTCACCACACGCCCTGCAGCCAGTAGACGACGTCGTCCCAGTTGGTCTCCAGCGTGGTCAGGATCGCACGCCCGGACGGTGAGGCCGTGAAGGCGATCGCCATGGTGATCAGGCACGCCACCCCGAGCAGCAACAGCTGCAGGTTGGAAATCCGGCTGCGATAGAGCCGCGACACACCCTTGGCGTCCACAAGTTTGCCCCCGACCCGCAACCGGGTCAGGAAGGAACTGGCCATCCCCTCACGTCCCTTGTCGAGGAACTCATCGAGGGTCGCGTGGGTGCCGACCGTGACGATCAGGCCGGCGCCTCCTTCGTCGGCCAGCAGCATCGCGGCGTCCTCGCTGGTCCCGGTGATCGCGAAGGGCACTGCCTGCAAACCGGCGGCGCGCACGCGCTCCAAGCCGGGGGCCCGGCCGTCGGGGTAGGCGTGCACTACCAGCTCCGCGCCGCAGCTCAGCGCCCGGTCGGAGACCGAGTCCATGTCGCCCACGATCAGGTGCGGGGCGTAGCCGGCTTCGATGAGGGCATCTGCTCCCCCGTCGACGCCGATCAGCACCGGTCGGTACTCGCGGATGTAGGGCCGCAACGTCGCGATGTCTTCGCGGTAGTGGTGGCCCCGAACCACGACCAGCGCGTGGCGGTCCAGCAGCGGTGTGCGCAGGGCCGGAATACCGACGCCGTCGAAGAGCAGCGAGTGCTCACGTTCGACGTAGTGCAAGGTGTTGACGACGAACGCCTTGAGCTGATCTGACAACCCCTCACGCGCACGGACCATGGCGTCCTCGACACCGGCCATGGACTGCACCCGCCCGGTGGCGATGGCATCCTCGCCGCGATAAAGGATCCCCTCCTGCAGCCGGAGCACCTCGCCCTCGGTGATCAGGTCGAACAGGTCGTCCCCGAGGCCGTCGACCAGGGTGACTCCCCCGGCGAGCAGGATCTGCGGACCCAGATTGGGGTAGCGGCCGCTGATACTGGTGGCAACGTTCAGCACCGCGCCGACGCGGCAGGAAACAAGCGCCTCGGCGCTCACCCGGTCAAGGTCCGGATGGTCGATGACAGCGATCTCACCCGGGCACAAACGCTTAGTGAGGCTCTTGGTGCGCCGGTCGAGGCGGACCACCGCCAGCAAGCCGGTGCCATCCTGCGCGCGGGACCGACCTGCGCGTGCCGGCCTGCCGGGATGCAACCTCACCGCCGCATCGTCCCACGTCAGGCCAGTGATGCGCCCGCCGACTGGAATCACCTTGAGCGGGAGCGCTGGCCGCCGCGCTCGAGCGGGAAGGCTACGACACGGCCTACGCGCTGCGGGCCTTCGACCAACTATCGGATGATCTTGCCCGGCAATCCCTCCTGCTGCTGGCGCTGGTGCGTTTCGTGCTGTCCCGCCATGTCCGCACCGAGGTGTTGACGCTGCTCAAACTCAACCGACAGTTTCAGTAGTTCGTCCGCGAGCGACGCCCGCCGTGGCCAGCAGCTCCTGGGCGTGCGCCCGGGCGGTGGCGGAATCCTCCTGGCCGGCGAGCATGCGGGAGAGCTCGCGCAGGCGGGCCTCACCGGTCAGCGTGCTCACCCCGGTGCGGGTGACGGCGCCGTGGGCGCTCTTGGCCACGAGCAGGTGCGCATCGGCGAACGCGGCCACCTGGGGTAAATGCGTGACGACCAGCACCTGGGAGCTGCGGGCGAGGCGGGCCAGGCGCCGGCCAACCTCGACGGCGGCCTTCCCGCCGACTCCGGCGTCGACCTCGTCGAAGACGAAGGTGGGCACCGGGTCGGCCCCGGCGAACACGACCTGCACCGCGAGCATGATCCGCGACAGCTCACCCCCGGAGGCGCCGCGTCCGATCGGGCGGGCCGGCGCACCGGGGTGCGGGCTCAGCAGCAACTCCACCTCGTCAGTGCCGTGCGGGCCGAACACCAGGGTGCGCCCGGCGATCGCCAGACCGTGCTCGCTCTCCCGATCGCGCAGGGCGACCTCGATGCGGGCGTGCGGCATCGCCAGTCCCACCAGTTCCGTGGTGACAGCCTTGCCCAGACGGGCCGCGGCTTTTCGGCGGGCGTCGCTGACCTCGGCCGCCAGCGCGGTCAGGTCCGCGCGCAGCGCGCCCTGGCGAGCCGTCAGATCCTGGGCCGTGTCGGCGTCGGAGCAGAGCTCACCATGGCGGATCTCGGCGCCGGTGGCCCAGTGCAGAACCTCATCGATCGTGGCGCCGTACTTGCGGGTGAGGCGTCCCAGCTCGGCGCGCCGGTCCTGGACGGCGGCCAGGCGGGCCGGGTCGGCCTCCACCGACGCGGCGTAGGAGGCAAGGTCCGCGGCCAGGTCGGCGAGTACATAGGAGGTCTCCGCCAGGCGCCGACCGAGCTCGGCCAGAACCGGGTCGTGCGCTCCGATGCCCTCGAGCGCCCGCCTGGCCTGCCCCACCAGGGTCAGCACGCCGGCGGCGTCGTCGTCCTCGTGCAGCAGGCGGTGGGCGGTGCTCGCGCCCGCAGCGAGGGCCTCGGCGTGCGCCAGCCGCTCGGTCTCCCCGGCCAGCGCGAGGTCTTCACCTGGCTGCGGGTCGAGCGCGGCGATCTGCGCGAGCC
This sequence comes from Sporichthyaceae bacterium, assembly GCA_052388275.1. Taxonomy (GTDB): domain Bacteria; phylum Actinomycetota; class Actinomycetes; order Sporichthyales; family Sporichthyaceae; genus JBQTII01. The sequence goes on from JBQTII010000066.1 coordinate 30,255, forward strand.
CGAACGCCAGCAGGTCGGCCTCCTGGGCACGCTCGCGGGCAGCGGTGGCGATCTCATGCAGCGTCGCAGTGACGTCGGTGTACTCCTCGTAGGCCCGGCGGTAGGCGGCGAGCGGGCCGAGGACCGACTCCCCCGCAAAGCGGTCCAGGGTCTCGCGTGCCCGGCCCGGGCGCAGCAGCCGCTGCTGGTCGTGCTGGCCGTGCACGACGACCAAATCCTCCCCCAACTCGGTGAGCAACGCCGCCGGTGCACTGCGCCCCCCCACGGCGGCGCGCGAGCGGCCCTCGGTATTGACGGTCCTAGCGAGGATCAGGACGTCCTCGTCGAGGTCGGCCCCGGCCTCGATCGCCCGGGTGGCGACCGCGCCGGCCGCCTCGACGCGGATGCGCGCCTCCACGGCCAGTTGCGCGCTCCCGGTGCGGACGAGGGCAACATCGGCCTTGGCGCCCAGCAGCAGGCCCAGGGCGGTCATCACCATGGTCTTGCCCGCGCCGGTCTCCCCCGTCAGCACGGTCAGTCCCGGGCCCAGTGGCAGCACGGCGTCCTCGATCACGCCGAGCGAGCGGATCGAGAGTTCTTCGATCATGTGTTCGAGTGTGGCGCAGAGTTCCCGTTGCGGAAGTCCGCCGCGCCGCGCCAGCCCGCAACCGGAAGTTCGAACTTGCGCACCAGGCGGTCGGTGAAGGGGGCGTGGGTCAGGCGAGCGAACCGGACGGGCTTTTCCCCGCGGCGGACCTCGACGCGCGCGCCGGCCGGCAGCGGCCAGGTGCGCCGACCGTCGACCCAGAGGACGCCGTGTGGGGTGTCGGACTGCACTTCGACTGCCAGGGTCGAGGTGGGCGAGACGACGATAGGGCGCGCGAACAGGGCGTGCGCGCTGATCGGGATCAGCAGCAACGCCTCGACCTCGGGCCACACGATCGGCCCGCCGGCCGAGAACGCGTACGCGGTCGAGCCGGTCGGGGTCGCGCACACCACCCCGTCACAGCCCCAGCGTGAGAGCGGGCGTCCGTCGACCTCGACGACTACCTCGAGCATCCGATCGCGGGCGGCCTTCTCCACCGACGCCTCATTGAGCGCCCAGGTCCGCGCGGTGACCGAACCACCCACCCGCACCTCGACATCGACGGTCATGCGCTCTTCGACGGTGTACTCCCGGGCCAGCACGCGTTCGACGACGCCGGAGAGCTCCTCGCGCTCGGCCTCGGCGAGGAACCCGACGTGACCGAGATTGACCCCCAGGAGCGGTACGCCCGCGTCCCGGGTCAGTTCGGCGGCGCGCAGCAGGGAACCGTCGCCCCCGAGCACGATCGCGAGCTCGCAGCCCAGGACCGCAGTGGAGTCGGCGGGGACCACCCCGGCCCCCGGCAGCTGCAGTTCCCCGGTCTCCAGCGCAGGGGTGGTGACGACCAGGCCCGCGTCGACCAGGCGTTTGCTCACCTGACGGGCGGCATCGACCGCCTCGGGGCGCGCGGCGTGCGCGAACAGCAGCACCGTGCGCTGCTTCATGAGGGCCCCGCCGCCATCGCCGAGTGCAGGTCGTCCTCGCTCAACGGTGGAGCTCCAGGGCGCAGCCACAGGAAGTACTCCACGTTGCCGGCCGGCCCGGGTAGCGGACTTGCGGTAACCCCGCGCACCCCAAGGCCCAGTTCGCCGGCCACCTCGGCGACCAGGCGCACCGCGAGGGCGCGGACCTGCGGGTCGCGGACGACCCCCCCGGCGCCGAGGCGCTCCTTGCCGACCTCGAATTGGGGCTTGACCATCACGACCAGGTCCGCCTCGACGGCGGCGACCCCCGCCAGGAACGGCAGGGTCTTGGCCAGGGAGATGAAGGAGAGATCCGCGACGACGAATTGGGGCGCCGGACCGAGGTCGCCCGGTGCGAGGTCGCGAACATTGGTGCGATCACGCACGGTCACCCGTTCATCGGACTGCAGCGACCAGGCCAGCTGCCCGTAGCCGACGTCCACGGCGATCACGTGGGCGGCGCCGCGGCGCAACAGGACGTCGGTGAACCCTCCGGTGGAGGCTCCCGCGTCCAGGCACAGCCGGCCTTCGATCACCGGGCCGCCGCCCGGGCGGGAGTCGAAGCAATCCAGGGCGCCGGCCAGCTTGTGGCCACCGCGCGAGGCGTAGCGCGCCTCAGCGCTGTCCTCGGTGACGAGCACCGGGTCGGCGAGCTCGACCTGTGTCGCGGACTTGGTCGCCGTGCGCCCGTGGACGCTGACCCGGCCGGCGGAGATGAGATCTCCGGCGTGCTCGCGGGACCGGGCCAGCCCGCGGCGGACCAGCTCGGCGTCCAACCGCAGGCGGCGGGTGCTCACGACGTCCTGCTCAGGCCTCGGTGAGCGTGGCCAGGGCGTCCTGCAGGCCGCGGTGCACCTCGTCGAAGGCGCCGACGTGCTCCGCGGTCGGCAGCTCGGGCAGGGTGTGCAGCGCGGCGAGCACGGCGTCGATCCGTGAATCGCCGGTCTCGAAGTCGGCGACGTCGTGCGGAGTCAGTGCGTGGACCTCGTCGCGGTGCTGGTCGTCGTCGAACTCGGGGTTCACTCGCGGCCTCCGGACAGGGAACTTCGGTGCTTGTCACGCTATCGGTTCGGCGGGTCAGGACTTTGCCGACTTCGCGTGGTCCGGCGAGCCGGTCAATGACCCTGCGTGGGCGGTCGCGGACGGGTCGCGGCTGGTCTTGATCAGGCTGGCCACCGTCACAACGACCAGAACCACCAGGATCACGACCAGGCTGAGGTTGGTGCTGATCTCCGGCACGTCGGTCGAGATGTCGACGTGCGCCCAGTGCAGGACAAGCTTCGCCCCGATGAAGGCCAGGATCACCGACAGGCCGAGCGAGAGATACACCAGACGATCCAGCAGCCCCTTCACCAGGAAGAACAGCGCACGCAGGCCGAGCAGCGCGAAGGCGTTGGCGGCGAAGACGATGTAGGCCTCCTCGGTGACGCCGAAGACCGCCGGGATCGAGTCCAGGGCGAAGAGCAGGTCGATGCTGCCGATCGCGATCAGCACAATGAACAGCGGCGTGACCAGCCGGGTCCCCGCCTGGGTGACGAAAAGTTTTCCGCCGTCGTAGGTGTCGCTGACCGGGAAGATCCGCCGGGCACCGCGCACCACCGCGTTGTTCTCCACGTCCGGATCGGACTCGCGGTGGCGGAACAGCTGGACGGCGGTGAACAGCAGCAGGGCGCCGAAGATCAGGAACATGAACGAGAACAGGTCCAGCAGGGCGGCGCCGAGGAGGATGAAGATTGCCCGCATGATGAGGGCCAGCACGATGCCGAACGTGAGCACCTTGTGCTGGTGCGCCTCGGGTACCGCGAAGACGCTCATGATGATCACGAAGACGAAGAGGTTGTCCACGGACAGCGACTTCTCCACGATGTAGCCGGCGAAGTACTGGGTCCCGAACTCCCCCCCGTACTGCGACCCGAACCAGATGCCGAAGCCGATCGCGACGCCGATGTAGAACACCGACCAGCCCACGGCCTCGGCGAAGCCGACCTTGTGCGGACGCAGGGCGGCGAGCGCAAGGTCCAGGGCCAGCAGCGCGACGATGACGCCGACCGTGACCAGCCAGGTGGTCGCACTGATCGACAGCTCCGGACCCCCGGTCGAGGTGGGGGTCGCGGCGGCGCTCAGATGGGCGTTGAACGAGGTGATTGTCTCCACTCAGATTTCTACGACCCGGACCGCCGCAAGGTTCCGCTTGCCCCGGCGCAGCACCAGCCACCCCCCAGGCAGCACGTCGGCGGGTCCGGGGACGAACGTCTCATCGGAGAGCTTGACGTTGTTCAGGTACGCCCCGCCCTCGCCGATCGTGCGCCGGGCTGCCTTGTTCCCGGCCTCCAGGCCGCTCGTGACGAGCAGGTCGACGATGCTGGGCATGGTCGCGCCGGCCGCCACTTCGGTCACGGGCAGCTCCGCCAGAGCCGCCGTCAGCGTGGCGGCGTCGAGGCTCTGCAGGTCGCCGCGGCCGAACAGCGCGAAGCCGGCCGCCTCGGCCGCAACGGCTTGATCCGGGCCGTGCACCAGGGCCGTGAGTTCACGGGCCAGCGCCCGCTGTGCCTCGCGCGCACCGGGCCTGTCGGCGGTCGACTGCGCCAGTTCGTCGAGGCGCTCCTGCGGCAGGAACGTCAGGGTCTTGAGGAAGGCGACGACGTCGCGATCGTCGGTGTGAAGCCAGAACTGGAAGAAGGCGTAGGGCGAGGTCAGCGTCGGATCCAGCCAGATCGCGCCGCCCTCGGTCTTGCCGAACTTGGTGCCGTCGGCCTTGGTGAGCAGATTGGTGGTGAGCGCGTGGGCCTTGCCCCCGTCGACCCGGCGGACCAGTTCGGCGCCGGCGGTGATGTTCCCCCACTGGTCCGAGCCGCCGATCTGCAGGGTGCAGCCGTGCCGACGGTAGAGCTCGAGGAAGTCCATCGACTGCAGCAGGACGTAGCTGAATTCGGTGTAGGACAGCCCGGCGTCGCCGGCCAGCCGCTTGGACACCGCGTCGCGAGCCAGCATCCGGTTGACCGGGAAGTGTTTGCCGATGTCGCGCAGGAAGTCGATTGTCGACAGCGGCGCGGTCCAGTCCAGGTTGTCGACCAGCACCGCAGGGTTGGGGCCGTCGAAATCCAGGAACGGCGTGATCTGGGCGCGCAGGTTCTGCGCCCACGCGGCCGCCTGATCCTTGGAGTTCAGGTTCCGCTCGGCGTTCTCCTTGGGATCTCCGATCAGGCCCGTCGCCCCACCGACGAGGGCGATGACGCGATGGCCGGCCTGCTGGAAGCGGGCCAGGGTGAGGACCTGAAGCAGGTGGCCGACGTGCAGGCTGGGGGCGGTCGGGTCGAACCCGCAGTACAGCGTGATCGGGCCGGACGCGAGGGAGGCTTCAAGCGCCTGCGGGTCGGTGGTCTGCGCGATCAGTGCGCGCCAGCGCAGTTCGTCCAGGATCGTCGCGGCGGGGGCGGTCGTCGCAGAATGCACAGTCACGAGGGGCGATTGTGTCATCGCGCCGCGCGCCGCCGCTGGATAGGCGAGGCCGTCAGAGATCCAGATGTTGTCGCAGTGCCGCCTCGACCAGGCGCATCAGCGCGGGATCGAGTCGACCCAGAAGCGGTCCGATCCGGCTGATGTCCAGCGACCGCACCTGCTCCGCCTGCGCCTTCGAATCGAGGCGGAGCGAGCTGCGATCAGCGGGTACCGCGACCTGAAATGAGAGAATGCGATCGAGGTTGCTTGTGAGCGGGACAACCGTGATCACGCCACGGTCGTGACGCTGCACACTGGCGTTGGCCCGGTCGTTGCTGACGATCACCGCTGGGCGTTGCTTGTTCGCCTCGCTGCCGCGAACCGGTTCGAGGTCGACAAGGCGAATCTCACCGCGGCGCATCGAGGAGCCCGTCTCCGGCCGTGACGTCCCACACCTCGCCCTCACCTGAGGCGTCCCATTCCGCGAACGCGACGGTGTACTCCTCTTCCAGGCGTTCGCGGTCGAGCAGCCGAATGGCATGTTGGACGGCGGCGGAGCGGGATGCGAGGCCGGCTTGGGCAGAGAAGGCGTCGAGCGTCGCCAGCTCCGCGGCAGAAATGCTGACGCTGATCTTCATCCACCAATCCTACCTCGCTGCTACCGCTGTTGCTACCCAGGTAATCCTTTGCATGGACAGATCGCCCTCGCTCCCGTCCGGTCCCAGCCCGGTTTTCGACACCGCGCCGCTTGGCGACGGCCGAGACGCGCCGCATACTTCTCGCATGCAAACCAGCATGCGGATCAGGGTCGAGACCCGCGATGCCCTCGCCGAGGTCGCCGAACAGGAGCTGGGCGGGGTCACGCTCGACGAGGCCTTGGAGACGGTCTTGTTTGAGCGTCGCGTGCAGCGCCAGTACGCAACGCTGATGGCCGATCCGCAGGCCTACGCCGAGCACCTGGCCGAGAACGCCGCCCTGGCGGAGGTGGACGTTGACCTTATCGACGAGTAGGCCACAACCGGCGCCGTGGCAGGTGTGGTGGGTCGACTTCGAGCCGAGGTTCGGCCACGAGCAGGGCGGGCATCGGCCGGCGATCGTCGCAAGCACCGGGTTGTCCTGCCGGCTCCCGAACAACTTGGTCTTCGTGATCCCGTGCACGACCCGCGTCTCGCCGTTGGACACCCGCCCCCGAATCGACCTGGGCAAGCCCGGTTCCGCGCTGTGCGATCACCTGCGAGCCATCGACGTACGGCGACTGGATCGCCTGCACCCCGCGACACCGACTGCGGGGGAGATCGCGGCGATCAAGAGCGTATTGCGCAAGTTGATCAGCGTCGGCTGATCGCCGGCGAGGTCTGCATTGCCGCTCGAGCGCGCCTTCTTCGATCGACCCGTTCTCGAGGTCGCGCCGGACCTGCTGGGCTGCGCGCTGCGCAACGGCCCGGTCGTCGTGCTGATCACCGAAGTCGAGGCCTACGCGGGGCCGCGCGACCCGGCATCGCATGCCTTTCGCGGCCACACGCCGCGCAACGCCGTCATGTTCGGCGAGCCCGGGCACTTGTACGTCTATCGCTCACACGGGCTCCATTGGTGCGTCAACATCACGACCGGGCCGGTGGGTGAAGCCGCCGCCCTACTTCTGCGCGCGGGCGAGGTCATCCGCGGCGTAGAGACAGCCCGCACGCGACGAGGACCGCAGGCCTCGGCGCGGATGCTGGCCCGCGGTCCGGGCAATCTCGGTCAGGCGCTGGGCTTCGACGCGACCGGCAACGGAATCGATCTGTGCGCGGGCGGGCCGGCCAACGTGCAGCCGCGCCGTGCGGGACCGACGCCGGAGATTGCCCGCGGCCCCCGGGTGGGCGTGAGCCAGGGGGCCGACATGCAGTGGCGCTACTGGCTCGCCGGGGACCCCACCGTCTCCGCCTACCGCCGCAGCCCCCGCGCGCTCCCCCCGGGCGTTGCCCCGGTAAGGACCTGACTCAGGCGCGGGCGGACCAGGCCCGCTGGGTGGCCAAGGCGGCCCGCAACGACGCGAGCTGGGTCTCGACGCTGGAGCGGGCAGTGCCGCCGCGAGCGTTGCGAGAGGCGATCGAACCGGCGACGGTGAGCACGTCGCGCACTGCCGGGGTGAGGTGTGCGGAGATCGCGGCGAGATCGGTGTCGGTGAGCTCGTCCAGCTCGATGCCCTTGCTCTCGCAGGTGTGTACGCACCCCCCCGCGACCTCGTGGGCGAGGCGGAACGGCACCCCTTGGCGCACCAGCCACTCGGCGATGTCGGTCGCCAGGGAGAACCCGGCTGGGGCGAGGGCCGCCAGCCGATCGGTGTCGAAGCGCAGCGTCGCCATCATCCCGGTGAACGCCGGCAGCAATACCTCGAGCGTGTCGACGGAGTCGAAGACCGGCTCCTTGTCCTCCTGCAGGTCCCGGTTGTAGGCCAGCGGCAGACCCTTCAGGGTCCCCAGAAGCCCCGTCAGATTTCCGAGCAGCCGCCCGGCCTTGCCGCGGGCGAGTTCGGCGACGTCGGGGTTCTTCTTCTGCGGCATGATCGAGGAGCCTGTGCAGTACGCGTCATCGAGCGCGACGAAGGAGAACTCCTTGGTCGCCCAGAGGATGACCTCCTCGGCGAGGCGGGACAGGTCGATCCCGATCATCGCGAACACGAAGGCGGCCTCGGCGGCAAAATCCCGGCTCGCGGTACCGTCGATCGAGTTCGCGACACTGGAATCAAAGCCCAGCTCCGCCGCGACCGCGCCGGGATCCAGACCGAGGGAGGAGCCGGCCAGCGCGCCCGAGCCGTACGGGGACACCGCGGCGCGCACGTCCCAGTCCCGCAACCGGTCCACATCGCGCCCGATCGCATGCACATGGGCCAGCAGGTGGTGGCTGAGCAGGACGGGTTGGGCGTGCTGCAGGTGGGTACGCCCGGGCATCGGTACGCCCAGGTGATTGGTTGCCTGCGCGATGAGAGCTTCCTGAAGATCCGTCAGCAGGCCGGCAATGCGCCGGGCAGCGTCGCGCAGGTACATCCGCAGCAGCGTGGCAACCTGGTCGTTGCGCGAGCGTCCCGCGCGCAGGCGCCCACCGAGTTCGGCGCCGACCGCTTCGATCAGGCCGCGTTCCAGCGCGGTGTGCACATCCTCGTCCGCGAGCGTCGGGGTGAACGAACCGGACTCGACATCGAGGGCGAGGCGGTCCAGACCGTCGAGCATCGCGGCCAGGTCGTCCTCGGACAGTAGCCCCGCCCGGTGCAGCACCCGCGCGTGTGCCTTGCTCGCGGCAAGGTCGTAGGGCGCGAGGCGCCAGTCGAAGTGCACCGACACCGACAGCGCGGCCAACGCGCCGGACGGGGCGGACGCGAACCGCCCACCCCACAACCGCAGCGCCGCACCCTCGGTCCCGCTCACCTGGCGTCCTCTCCGTTGGGTCTGCAGCGTCCGAGGAGGTGGTCGCTATAGCAGCCACCTTTTCGGACGTTAGTTAGTTGTTCAGGCGGGCGTCGCGGGCCATCGCGACCCGGCTGGACATCCCGAACAGGTCGATGAACCCCTTGGCCAGCGACTGGTCGAAGGTGTCCTGTTCGTCGTAGGTCGCCAGGTTGTAGTCGTACAGCGAGGCCGCCGAGCGTCTCCCGGTGGGAACCGCACGCCCGCCGTGCAGCGTCATCCGGATCTCGCCCGAGACGTGTTTGTTGGCCTCGAGCAGAAACGCGTCAAGGGCGTACTTCAGCGGGGAGAACCACAGGCCGTCGTAGACCAGCTCGGACCAGCGTTGGGACACCCCGCGCTTGTACCGAGCAAGTTCGCGCTCGACGGTGACGTTCTCCAGCTCCTGCTTGGCGGTGATCAGCGCGATCGCGCCGGGTGCCTCGTAGACCTCGCGGCTCTTGATCCCGACCAGGCGGTCCTCGACCATGTCCAGCCGTCCGACGCCCTGCGCGCCGGCACGCGCGTTCATCTCCACAATCGCCTCGAGCATGCTGACGGGTCGCCCGTCGATCGCGACCGGCACTCCGGCGGCGAAGGTGATGATCACCTCGTCGGCCTCGCGCGCGGTGGCCGGGTTCTGTGTGTAGGTGTAGATGTCCTCAATGGGGCCGTTCCACACGTCCTCCAGGAAACCGGTCTCGACCGCGCGACCCCACACGTTCTGGTCGATCGAGTACGGCGACTTCTTGTTGACGTCGATCGGGAGGTCGTTCTCCTCCGCGAAGGCGATGGCCTTGTCCCGGGTCATGCCCGAGTCTCGGACCGGCGCGAGCACCTTCAGATCGGGGGCGAGCGCGCCGATGCCGACCTCGAAGCGGACCTGGTCATTGCCCTTGCCGGTGCAGCCGTGCCCGACCATGGTGGCGCCGTGCTCGCGGGCCGCAGCGACCAGCGCCTTGACGATCGTCGGCCGGGAGAGCGCGGAGACCAGTGGGTAGCGCTCCATGTAGAGCGCGTTGGCGCGCAGCGCGGGCAGGCAGTACTCGTCGGCGAATTCGTCCTTGAGGTCCAGCACGATCGACTCCACCGCGCCGCAGTCCAGCGCGCGTTGGCGGATGACGTCCATGTCCTCACCGCCCTGGCCGACGTCGGCCGCAACGGCGACGATCTCCGCCCCGGTCTGGGCCGCGATCCAGCCGATACAGACGCTGGTGTCCAGGCCGCCGGAGTAGGCGAGTACGACGCGCTCGGTCACGATGTTTCTCCTTGGTAGCCATGGTTGCGGTCTTTGGGGGGTTGTTGGGGGGCGGAGCCCCCCGACTGTCGCGGGGCTTGGGCCAGGTCGAGAAAGTACCGGGCCGCCGCGCTGCCGCCCGCGGGGTCACGGGTGATCACCAGGACGGTGTCATCTCCGGCAATCGTGCCGAGCACCCCAGGCAGGGCGGCGCCGTCGACGACGGAGGCGAAGAACTGGGCGGCTCCGGGCGGGGTCCGCAGGACCACGAGATTCGCGGAGGCCTCCGCGCAGACCAGCAGTTCCTCGGCGACCCTGGCCAGCCGGTTCTCGTGCACTCCCACGTCGGGAGCCACCCGCGGGGTGCGATCACCGCCCTCCCCGGGAACGGCGTAGACCAACGCACCATCGGCGGCCCGGATCCGGACCGCGCCGAGTTCATCAAGGTCCCGGGACAGGGTGGCCTGGGTGACGGCCAGCCCGTGCTCGGCCAGCAGCGCCGCCAGCTCGCTCTGCGAGTGCACCTGCGTTCGCCCGAGCAGCTCGATGATGCGGCGATGCCGGGCGGCCTTCGTGGCCGGGAACGAGTGTGCATGGATGTCCGCGCTCATGCCGATCCCCTCGCCTTCGACAGCAGCCAGACCAGCAATGCCTTCTGCGCATGGAGGCGGTTCTCCGCCTCGTCCCAGACCGCCGAGGCCGGTCCGTCCAGGACGTCGGCGGTGATCTCCTTGCCGCGGTAGGCCGGCAGGCAGTGCAGCACGATCGCGCTCGGGTCGGCGATGGCGAGCAACGCGGCGTCCAGGCGATACGGGGCGAAGTGGGCCTCGCGTGTCTCGGCGTCGCTCATGCCCATGGAGACCCAGGTGTCGGTGGTCAGCACATGCGCGCCCGCGCTGGCCTGCTTCGGATCATCGGTGACGGACACCGACCCTGCGGTGCCCGCCGCGATCTGCCCGGCGCGGTCCACGATGGCCGGGTCCGGGGTGTAACCGGGCGGGCAGGCGATGCGCACATGCAGACCCGCCGTGGCCCCACCGAGCAGGTAGGAGTGCGCCATGTTGTTCGCCCCGTCACCGAGGTAGGTCAGGGTGAGTCCGGCCAGGCGCCCGTGTCGCTCGCGTACCGTCTGCAGGTCCGCGAGCACCTGGCACGGATGGAACTCGTCGGTGAGCGCGTTGATGACCGGCACCGCGCTGATCGAGGCCATCTCGGTGATGCGTTCCTGCCCGAACGTACGCCACACGATCGCCGCGCACTGGCGGTCGAAGACGCGCACGGTGTCCGCGATCGGCTCCCCGCGACCGAGTTGCGAACTTGCGGCCTCGATCACCAGCGGGAAACCGCCGAGTTCGGCGATGCCCACGCAGAAGGACACCCTGGTACGCGTCGAATGCTTGTCGAACATGACGGCCACGGTCTGTGGGCCGTCGAGGATTCGCAGTGCGAATCGGTCGGCCTTGAGGCGGTCGGCCAGGTCGAGTACCTCGGCCTGTTCCGCGGGGCTCAGGTCATCGTCGCGGGTGAAATGACGCACAGTCATCGCCAGGCCCTAGTCTCTGCGGGCCGACATCCCGTAGGAACGCCTGTCAGCCGGTTGGCGGGCTGACAGGCGCACGCTGGGGACGACATCCCGCAGGACAAGTCACGCAGAGTCATCGCGGGGCCTCCACGCTGCGTTCCGCCACGTCCAAGATGGCGGGGAGGGCATCGAGGAAGGACTGGGCCTGAGCGGGGGTCAGGATCAGCGGTGGCGCGAGCCGGATCGCGCCTGGTTGTACGGCGTTGACAAGAAACCCTGCCCCGCGCGCCGCGGCCTCCACGGCCGCTGAGACGTCGGCCGTGAGCACCAGCGCCAGCCATAACCCGCGGCCCCGCACGCCCGCGAGTAACGGATGCTCGATCCCCGCAATGCCCCGGGCCAGCAGGTCCCCGACCTTCGCGACGTTCGCCAGCAGACCTTCACTCTCGATCGTGTCCAGGACCGCGAGTGCGGCCGCGCACGAGATCGGGTTGCCGCCAAAAGTCGAGCCGTGATCCCCCTTGCCGAAAGTGGCGCCGAAGTCGCCGAACCCGACGACGGCCCCGATGGGCAGTCCGCCGCCCAAGCCCTTGGCCAGAGTCAACACATCGGGCTGGACCCGCTCATCCTGATGAGCGAACCACGCGCCCGTGCGCCCGATCGCGGACTGGATCTCGTCCAGCACGAACACCGCGCCGCCGGCGGAACACAATTCGCGGGCGGCACGCAGGTAACCCGGCGGCGGCGAAACGACCCCGCCCTCGCCCAAGGTCGGTTCGAGGAACACCGCAGCGACATCGGGTCCCAGGGCCGCGGCCAACGCGTCGGCGTCGCCGTAGGGGACGAAGGTCGTGACCTGACCGAAGGGAGCGAACGGCTCCCGGATCGCGGCCTTGCCGGTCACCGACAAGGCGCCGGTGCTGCGGCCGTGGAAGGAACCCTCCGCAGCCACGATGCGAGTGCGACCCCCGCCGTGGTGTCGGCGCACCATCTTCAGCGCGGCCTCGATGGCCTCGGTCCCGCTGTTACACAAGAACACCCGGGAGCCGGAACCGCGCTCGCCCAGCAGGGACAGCAGGCGCTCCGCGAGCGCCACCGCGCCCTCGTGCACATACAGGTTCGAGGTGTGCGCCAGTTGGGCGCTCTGCCGGGAGACGGCCGCCACCAGGGCGGGGTGGCCGTGGCCGAGGGAACTGACCGCGATGCCGCCGAGCAGGTCCAGATAGCGGTTCCCGTCGACGTCCCACACCTCCGCCCCGAACCCGACCTTGAGGGCAACCGGAGGCGTGCCGTAGTTCGGCATGAGCGCGGTGTTCCAGCGCTGCTGCAACTCCTGAGTGTGCGTCACGGCGTCACCATGGTCCCGATGCCTTCGTCGGTAACCAGCTCAAGGAGCACCGAGTGCGGTACCCGTCCGTCGAGGACGTGCGCCGCAGGGACGCCGCCGCGCACGGCGTGCAGGCAGGCCTGCATCTTCGGGATCATCCCCGAGGTCAGCTCCGGCAGCATCGCAGCGAGTTCGTCTGCGGTGAGCGCGGAGATGACCTCGGTGTCCTGCGGGTAGTTGGCGTACAGCCCTTCGACATCAGTCAGCATGATCAGTTTCTCCGCTCCCAGGGCCACCGCGAGGGCCGCCGCCGCGGTGTCGGCGTTGACGTTGTAGATCTCGCCGTGCTCGCCGCGGGCGACGCTGGACACCACCGGGATCCGGCCGTCGTTCAGCAGGCCCTGCGCGACGCCGGGCTTGACGTCGCTGACCTCACCGACCAGGCCGATGTCGACCTCTTCGCCGTCGACGATGGCCGGGCGGCGGGTCGCGGTGAACAGCCTGCCGTCCTCGCCGGAGAGCCCGACCGCGTAGGCGCCGTGGGAGTTCAGCCGCCCGACGATGTCGCGCTGCACCTGCCCGACCAGCACCATCCGCACGACCTGCATGGTCTCGGGGGTGGTGACCCGCAGGCCCGCAGTGAAGTGGGACTCGATGCCGAGCGCGTCCAGGGCGGCATTGATCTGCGGACCGCCGCCGTGCACGACCACGGGGCGTATCCCCGCCAGGCGCAGGAACACCAGGTCCTGGGCGAAGGAGTCCATCAGCGCATCGTCTGTCATGGCGTTCCCGCCGAACTTGATCACGACGGTGCGGCCATGAAAGCGCGTCAGCCAGGGCAGGGCACCGACCAGCACCTCTGCCTTGGTCTGGGCGCTGGAGATCCGGCTCATCGCGCGATCTCCTTCCGTCCGGCACAGCTAACAGTCTCTGGGCGAAGCCCACCGTCCGGACGCAGTTCGGACGGAAGCACTTGCAGTTGCAGTTGCACTCGCTTGTCGTGCTTGGGGGTTCCGGGGGCGTAGCCCCCGGATGTTCATGTGGAGTATGCCGAGTTCTCGTGGACGTAGGCATGGGTCAAATCGTTGGTCCACACGCTCGCCCTGGCGTCACCCGCATGCAGGTCGATAACCACGTCGACCTGACGGGGGCTCAGGTCTACCTTGTCCCGGGACTCGCCCGTCCCGCCGGCACGGCAGATCGCCACCCCGTTGACGGTGACGTCGAGTTGGTCGGGATTGAACGCGGCCGACGTCGTCCCGACCGCGGCCAGGATCCGGCCCCAGTTCGGGTCGTTACCGAACACCGCACACTTGAACAGATTCGATCGCGCAACGGAGCGTCCCACCTCGACGGCGTCGTCCTCGGTGGCTGCGTGCACGACGTTGATCGCGATGTCGTGAGCGGCACCTTCGGCGTCGCGCAGTAGTTGCATCGCGAGGTCCAGACACACCTGCTCCACCAGGGCGGCGAAATCCCCTGGGTCGGGTTCGACGCCTGAAGCACCCGAGGCCATCAGCAGCACCATGTCATTGGTGGACATGCACCCGTCGGAGTCCACCCGGTCGAAGCTGACCCGGACCCCGGCCCGCAGCGCGGCGTCCAGCTCGCCGGCGCCGACTACAGCGTCGGTGGTCAGTACGACGAGCATCGTGGCCAAGCCGGGCGCGAGCATGCCCGCACCCTTGGCCATTCCGCCGACTGTGTAACCGGCGCCGGCCAGCAAGGCCTGCTTGGTGACCGAGTCGGTCGTCATGATGGCGCGGGCCGCCTGCGCTCCGCCGGCAGTGGAGAGCGCGGCAAGTGCGGCATCGGCTCCGGTCAGCAGCCTGTCCATCGGCAACCTCTCGCCGATGAGTCCGGTCGAGGCGACCGCGACGTCGGCGGAGCTGATCCCGAGTGCGGCGGCTACGTGTTCGGCGGTGCGATGGGTGTCGGCGAAGCCGTCCGGGCCAGTGCAGGCATTCGCGCCACCGGAGTTCAGGATGACGGCATCGACCCGGCCGTCCGCGACGATCTGACGCGTCCACACCACCGGCGCAGCGACCACCCGATTGGCGGTGAAGACCGCCGCTGCCGCGTGCAGGGGGCCATCGTTGACCACCAGCGCAACGTCGGGCTTACCACTGGACTTCAATCCCGCAGCTACCCCGGCTGCTCGAAACCCCGCGGGCGCCGTGACTCCCGTTGCCGTGATCACAGGGCTGTGCTCCGCTCATGAATGACCTGGCGCCCACTCGCACCGGGACAAATCGGGCGCAGGTTGGGCCTGCGCTCATGAATGAGCGAGGGCCTGCTCACGGGGCCACTCCGATCGCGGACAGGCCCATGCCCTCGGGCAGGCCGAGGGTGAGGTTGGCGTTCTGCAGCGCCTGACCGGCCGCGCCCTTGCCGAGGTTGTCGATCGCCGCAACGACGGTGGCGCGGCCGGAATGGGGATCGGCCGCGGCCTGCAGATGCACGGCGTTAGAGCCGAAGGTCGCCGCGGTGCGGGGAACTTGGCCCGGCGCGAGCACATGCACGAACGGCTCGTCGTCGTAAGCGGCGTGCAGGGCGTCGAGGAGCGCGACGGTGCCGACCCCGTCACGCATCCGCGCGGTGGCGGTGGCCAGGATCCCGCGCGGCATCGGCGCGAGCAACGGGGTGAAGAGCACCGACACCTCTCGCCCGGCGGCATCGGACAACGTCTGGGTGATCTCCGGGGTGTGCTGGTGCGTGCCGCCGATCTTGTAGGCGGACAGGTCGCCCATGACCTCCGAGCCCAGCAGGTGCGCGCTGGCCTTGCGCCCGGCGCCTGAGGTTCCTGACGCGGCGACGATCACCAGGTCGAGGGGTGAGACGAGATCGGCCGCCAGCAGGGGGGCCAGGGCCAGGGCTACCGCGGTCGGATAGCAGCCGGGGTTGGCGATGCGGTTGCTCGTGGCGATCTGCTCGCGGGCCCCGGGTAGCTCCGGCAATCCGTAGGTCCAGGTGCCGGCGTGCCGCGACCCGTAGAACCGCTCCCACGCCGCGGCATCGCGGAGCCGGAAATCCGCACCCAGATCCACCACCACCTGCTCCGGGCGAAGCCCTCCGACCAGATCGGCCGACGCACCGTGCGGAAGGGCGAGAAAGACCAGATCCGCCTCCGCGAGCAGTGCTGAATCGCCGGCCGCGAGGATCAGGCCTGCGTAGGGAATTAGGTTCGGGTGCACCGCCGTGACGTCCTCGCCGGCCCGGGAGTCGGCGAGCATCGCCGTCACGGTGATCTCGGGGTGCGTGGCGAGCAGTCGGAGCAGTTCCCCACCCGCGTACCCGCTCGCCCCGGCCACCGCAGCCTGCACACCCATGTGGATTCACCATCCCGTCGCTAGTTCCGGATATTATTACGGAACACGACAGGAATATACACCCCAGCGAAGCAGGCCCGCGCGCGGGCTCAGCCGCCGAAGCTCTGAGCCCAGTACCCCCCGTCCGGGTTGAAGCCGATCCCGATCGAGGTGAAGCGGCACTCGACGATGTTGTCCCGGTGCGCCGGGGAGTTCATCCAAGCGCGGTGGATCGCCGCCGGGGTGTCGAAGCCGCGACCGACGTTCTCCCCCACGATGTCGCCCTTCCAGCCGGCGTTGTAGATCCGCTTGTCGAAGCTGCGCCCGTCCTTGGAGGTATGGCTCAGGTAGCGCTTGGAGCTCATGTCGTCCGCGTGCGACTGGGCCGACCGTTCCAGTGTTCGGCTGTAGCTCAACGGCCGGCAACCGGCGTTGCGGCGGGTCTCGTTGGTCAAGCGCAGCAACTCGGCGCGGAACTCGTCGTAGCGGTCACTGCCCGAGGGCGAATCGGGCTCGTCAGCGCGAGCCCCCGCCCGCGATCCACCCCGGCGCTCGGCGGCTTCCCTCGCGTCCTTGGCCGCCTTCTTCGCCGCCTTCTTCGCTGCCTTCTTTGCCGCCTTCTTCGCCTTCTTGGCCGCCTTCTTCGCTGCCTTCTTTGCCTCCTTCTCCGCCTTGTCCTTCGCCTTGTCCTTCGCCTTTTGCTCGGCCTGCGCGGCGGCCCTTTCCTCGGCGGCCTTCTCCTTGGCCGCCTTCTGGGCTGCCAGTTCAGCCTGCTCCTGCGCGGCCTCGCGTGCCGCGCGCTCGCTGGCGGCCTTGTCCTGCGCCGCCTTGCGCTCGGCCGCTTCACGCTTGGCCGCATCCTGCGCGGCCGCCTTCTCCGCGGCCTGACGCTTCGCAGCCTCCTCGGCCGCCCGCTGTTCCGCGGCCCGGCGCTTTGCCGCCTCCTCGGCCGCCCGGCGCTCGGCGGCCTCACGCTTCGCAGCCTCCTCGGCCGCCCGGCGCTCGGCGGCCTCTCGCCGGGCTGCCTCGCGCGCCGCCCGGCGTTCCTCTCTGGCCGCGTCCTCCGCCGCCTCTTGGGCGGCCTCTTCGGCGTCGTCGGCGTCGTCGGCGTCCTCGTCGTCATCGAACGGGAACTCGCGATCGTCCGGATCATCATCGCCGTGCCCGTGCGGAGCCCCGGCGACGTGCTGTGCGGTGCGCGGTGCGGCGGACCCGGCATCGGTCGCCAGCGCCGGTGACGTACTCAGAGCCACCGACCCGGCCACCGACACAACGGTGGTGGTCAGTAGTCGGCGAAGGAATCTGCGGGTGTGTGTCATGTGAATCGGGCTCCCCTCCCCGGAACGTGCAAGGAGCCAATCCTGGTGATCATCGGTGGGTACCGGTAAGCGCCCGCAGGGGCAGGGCGCGCTGTCCCACGGAGTAAGGCATGGGCTGCCCTTGGGACAGCCTTTGACCAGCACGGATCACCGCGAAGGCGTCGAAACTGGGGCGTCTGCGGCAGGCGCAGACGCCGCAATCTCCTCGCCTGCCGCGATTGGTCGCGTCCGCGGCTGATCGTGGGCGAATCGCAACCCCGCGCCTGCGAACGCTGTCGTACTCTGCGGAAATGAACCCACGCGTCGAGGCACCGGGTCCGGGCGGTACCAGGCGCGGTGCCACCTCGGTGATCCTTCGCGGTTACGGCCCGCTCGCTGCTCTGGTCGTCGTCCTGCTGCTGGTCACCTTGCTGGTGCCCAGCCGGCCACGTGAGGCGGCGACCGGGGTCTTCGGTGCCGGCTCCACTGCGTCCGGCAGCGGGCAGCCGGTCGCCGGTGCTCCGGCCGGCACCTCGGTAGGCGATCCTCGGGCGCAGAGCGGGGTGCCCGCCTCGGGCAAGGCCGCCGCGCAGGGTAAGGCGCCGGCGTCAGGTACGGGAGCCCCCGGCTCTGCCGGCGCGCCGGAGTCCTCCGGCGGTGTCCGGGCTGCGAAGAATTGTTCGGGGGGCAAGCTCCAAGACGGCAACTCCGCGTACTCCCCGCCGTGCTTTGCCTTCAGCGGGACCAACCCCGGAGCGACCGCCCGCGGCGTCACCGCCGAGGAGATCACCGTCGCGATACGCGACATCGGCAATCCGCTGGGCGATTCCGATTCCGAACTCGCCAAGACCGCCGAGGCCAAGGGAATCCTGCCGAACCCCGAGGCCCAGGCCCGCACCCGCGCCGCCCTGTTGGAGTACTTCAACTCCACCTATCAGCTCTATGGCCGCAAGGTGAAGCTGGTGACCTACAAGGGGCGCGGGGACGCCCTCAAGGAACTCGGGGGCACCGGGCAGGAGAGCGCGAACGCCGACGCGCTGAAGGTCGGCCAGGAGATCGAGGCGTTCGCCGACCTGTCCGCGGTCCGCCAGCCCAACCACGACGCCCGGGTGCGCCCGAAGGTCGTCGCGTTCGGCGGCCTGCCCCAGCCGCAGAGTTACAACCAAGAGAGC
>JBQTII010000067.1:0-14729 GCA_052388275.1 Sporichthyaceae bacterium
TCAGATCCACCAGCAGGAATGTTGATCAAACGGGGGCTGATCTCCCCAACAACGGCGCGGGACCTGCTGCTGGCACTGGCGGAGCAGTTCGATCTGCCGACCCAGCCCATCCTCGACTGGTACGCCATCGCCGAATCAGGCCGAGTCCCCATCAACGACGCCCAGCCCAACACCCCGTTTTTGTCGACCAAATTGGGCTACCTCTCGCTTTCCGTCCAGGGCCGGTACCTGCCCGCCGGTGACCCCAGCGACTCCTGCGTGGTCGCCATCTCCCTCTACTGGGGCGGCACGGCACTGCGCGATCGGCTCGCAACCGCCACGCCCACGCCCACTCCCTGAGCATCTGGATAGGGTCGGTCCGTTCCAGGGATCCCCCGGAGCCAGGGCATCAACGCTGGAGGGTGACGTGGGCGTGAACGCAGGCGGGCGTAAGGCAGCACGGATACTGGGAGCGGGCACGATCGCTTACAGCATGGCCGCGATAGCCCGCCCGTCGATCTTCGCGCGACCCTGCGGCCTGGGAGAACCCGGCGGGAGTGTTTCGGAATCCAGCCGGCGCCTGATCACCGCGATCGCGGTGCGCGACAGCGTCGTCAGCGCAGCCATGGTGCTCGGGCGCGGGCGCACCCGGCAGGTGGCCTGCGTGACGCGCGCGCTCTGCGACTACGGGGACGCCGCGGTGTTCGGCAGCAGGCTCACCGACCCGCGGGCGCGGGCCAAGGTGGTGACAGTTGCTGCCGGGTGGGGCACGCTGTGCTTGCTGGCGGGTCTTGCGGCCGGCCGCCACTGAGGGTCCGTCCCGGACTTGGTGAACAAGGGTCTGCCCTGACCCCGGAAGGACGGCGTCGATGCGGGCCCTGAGCAGCGTGCGGGCGGAGGATGGCGTCCCTCCCCTGGTGGCCGACGGCAGCCTGCTCGACGTCCTGATGCTGCAGGTCCATGTCGCCATGGCGGGCGCTTGGCTGCTCACCGCGTTCGCGGTGGCACTGCTGGCGGTGCCCCGGCTGCGCACGATTCCCTCGGCCGCGGTCATCACGGCGCTGGCCAAACGCCGTGATCTGCTGTTCAACGCGCTGTGGGGCAGTTTCGTGCTGACTCTGTCCACCGGCACCTACCTGTTGCTCGAGCAGACGGTCTACTCCCCGCCGGTCTCCGGGGCGGACTGGGACCTGCTGGAGCGGGCACCCTTCGGCCTGCCCTACTACTACGCGCTGTATGCCAAGATCGCGATCTTCCTGGCGATGAGCGTCGCCACGCTTGTGCTCGCGCTGGAGGCGCATCGCGGCGCACGCCCGGGCCACGCCGAGGTCTCCCGCCGCGGACAGGACCCCGGGGCCGTCTGTCTCGACGACGACGTGACCTCGGAAGAAGTCGCGGCCGGGCCGGCCGATCCGGATCCGGCGCTCGCGGCGACGCGAACCGGCGCCGGCCCCCGGGCCGGCGCGCTCGTGTTGTGGAGCTCGGTGGCGGTGCTCGGCGCCGGGACGCTGGCGATCGGGCTGTGCGTGACGCTGGTCAAGTACTTCCACGAACTAGCCCGCGCAGCCGTGGTGTTTCAGCAGCTACGCGGGCGATGAGTTCTCCAGCCCTGCTCAGCCGATCTTGACGGGCTTACGGGCGGGCGCGGTGGCGCTGCGCGGGGCCGGGACCTTGGCCGCCGCGGTGCTCACGACGACAGCGGGCGCCGCGAACGATCCGGTGCGGGCAAGGCGCACGGTCCCGGCGCCGCCCCGGGCGATGACGAGACCGGTACGGCGCACGCCGTTGGCGATTGCCAGCACGGTGTTGTAGGCGGCGTAGGCCAGCAGCAGCAGCACCAGCGCCGCGCCGCCGAGCATCAGGGCGGTCCCGCTGTTGTAGAGCGTGCCGTCCTCGGTCGCGAACGCGTAGTACCCGTCGTAGATCTTGCTGATGGTGCCCATGTCCAGCCCCTTGACCGCACCGGATGCAACCGGCTCGTCCTGTCATCGTCAGCATGGCGCCGACACGTGACACTCTGACGGAGGCGCTACCAGAGACGTTCCGATTTCGTCGGGATATGTCCGTTTGTCAGGGGCTTCCGTCCACCGTTCGGCCCATCCCGGCGGGTCGCATTGCGTCCACGAGCCATCGCAACCCTCGCCGGCATCTCCAGCCTCCCAGTGTGCTACATTGACGCACATGGGTGAGCCTGTCGGCATCAGGGCGCTACAGCAGAATGCGTCCGCTGTCGTGTCGAGGGCCGCCGCAGGTGAAATCGTCGAAGTCACCGACCGAGGACGCCCCGTGGCTCAACTTGTACCCCTCGCGCGCGAGACCTTGGCCTTGCTCGTCTCCGCGGGCCTGGCGCGACCTGCCCGACGCCGGATTCGCGATTTGCCGCCTCCGATCCAGCCACCGCAGGGCGCAGCGCCGTTGGGCCGTCTCCTGCAGGAGTCCCGCGAGCACGAGCGCTGATGGCGTACTACCTGGACACCTCGGCGTTCCTGAAGCTGGTGGTGGAGGAGGAGCACTCAGCGGCACTGCGCTCCTGGAACGCCGAGATCGACCCCGAGGTCTTCAGTACCGATCTGCTCCGGACCGAAGCCCTGCGCACCGCGCGCCGCCACTCCCCTGCGGCGCTGCTTGCGGCTCGGCGACACCTCGACAGCGTCACGCTGCTCAGCCTGAGCACCGCGCTTTGCGAGCGAGCAGCCGAACTCGACCCGTCGATCCTGCGTGCCCTGGACGCGCTCCACCTCGCCGGCGCGTTGACCGCCGGCGACGACCTCAAGGCGCTGATCACTTACGACCACCGACTCGCCGACGCAGCGGCCCGCCATGGCATCGAGGTCATCGCCCCCGGACAGATCAGGTCGTGACGTGGGAGTGGACCGGCGCCACCGCGGCGTTCACTCCCACTCGATGGTGCCCGGGGGTTTGCTGGTGACGTCGAGGGTGACCCGGTTGATCTCGCGGACCTCGTTGGTGATCCGAGTGGAGATCTTCGCCAGCACGTCGTAGGGGACGCGGGACCAGTCTGCGGTCATCGCGTCTTCGGAGCTGACCGGGCGCAGCACGACCGGGTGCCCGTAGGTGCGCCCGTCGCCCTGCACGCCGACCGAGCGCACATCGGCGAGCAGGACGACCGGGCACTGCCAGATGTCGCGATCCAGACCGGCGGCCGAGAGTTCCTCGCGCGCGATGGCGTCAGCCTCGCGCAGGATGTCCAGGCGCTCGGCGGTGACCTCGCCGATGATCCGGATGCCCAGGCCCGGGCCGGGGAACGGCTGGCGCCAGACGATCTCCGGGGGCAGGCCCAGTTCCGCACCGACCCGGCGCACCTCGTCCTTGAACAGTGCACGCAGCGGCTCGACGAGCGCGAACTGCAGATCCTCCGGCAGGCCGCCGACGTTGTGGTGACTCTTGATGTTCGCGGCGCCTTCGCCGCCACCGGACTCCACGACGTCGGGATACAGCGTTCCTTGCACCAGGAACTCCACGCTCTCGCCGTGCTCCCCCGCGTCGGCGACGATCTCCCGGGCGGCCTGCTCGAAGACGCGGATGAACTCCCGGCCGATCACCTTGCGTTTGGCCTCGGGATCGGTGACCCCGGCGAGCGCGTCGAGGAAGCGCTTGTGCGCGTCGACGACCTTGAGCGAGACGCCGGTGGAGGCGACGAAGTCGTTCTCGACCTGCTCGGCCTCGCCCTTGCGCAGCAGTCCATGGTCGACGAAGACGCAGGTGAGCGCCTCCCCGACCGCGCGCTGCACCAGTGCCGCGGCAACCGCGGAGTCCACCCCGCCCGACAGCCCGCACACCAGCCGGCCGGTGCCGACCTGCGCCCGGATCGCCTCGACGGTGTCGGTGGCGATGGTGGTCATCGTCCAGGTCGAACGGATCCCGGCGATCTCGTGCAGGAAGCGCTCGAGGGTGGCCTGCCCGTGCGCGGTGTGCAGAACCTCCGGGTGGTATTGGACGCCCGCCAGGCGCAGGGCGCGGTTCTCGAACGCGGCAACGGGCGCACCGGCGGAGGAGGCGAGGACGTCGAACCCGGCGGGCGCGGCGTGCACGGCGTCGCCGTGGCTCATCCAGACCGTCTGCTGCTCGGGCTGCCCCGCGAGCAACTGGCCGCCCTGGCCGGTGAGGTGCAGTGCGGTCCCGCCGAACTCGCTCAGGCCGGTGCGCGCGACGTCGCCACCGAGCGCCGCCGCCATGGCCTGGAAGCCGTAGCAGATGCCGAATACCGGGACCCCGGCGGAGAACAGCACCGGGTCAACGAGCGGGGCATCCTCGGCGTAGACCGAGCTGGGCCCGCCGGAGAGCACGATCGCCGCGGGCTTGCGCTCGAGCATCGACGCCACCGACATCGTGTGCGGAATGACCTCGGAGTAAACCTTGGCCTCGCGCACCCGCCGCGCAATCAACTGCGCATACTGCGCCCCGAAGTCCACGACCAGTACCGGGTGCTCGGCCGCGCCGATCGGGGAGTCCACTCTCGGGATCCTTCCACAGCGCAGAGCTCCCACTTCTGCCCCCAGAAGCTGCGCAGGTCAGCCTGGGAGGTCCGCGGCCTTCGGGCTTCGCCGACTGCGCACCCACAACGCCGCGACGATGGCGGCGACCACGCCTGCGGTGCCGAGCACCGCGCCGACACCGAGGCCGTCGACCCAGGTCGTCACGTCGCCGGAGATGTCGCCGACGAAGGAGATCGGGCCCTCCGCGGGGTCGCCACCGTTGTTGAGGCGGAGTTCGTAGTAGCCGTAGTAGAAGACGTAGGAGCCGGCGAGGATCGCCAGCACCCCGGCGACCTTGTTCACATACGGAAGCACCTTGCGCACCTTGGCCAGCATCCCCTGCTGGGCGGTCGCGACGATGACGGTGATCACCACGAGGACCGAGGCCATGCCCGCGGTGTAGGCGACGAAGACCAGCAGCCCGGCTCCCGCCCCGTCGTTGGAGAACGTTCCGACGACCGCAACGAGGAAAGCCGGGATCGTGCAGGACAGCGACACCGTGGCGTAGGAGACCCCGAACCAGAACATCGCCATCGGCCCGGTGCCCTTACCCGCCTTGCTCACCTTCGGCAGGCGGATCTTCGGGGTCCAGCCGCGCAGCATCGCGAACCCGGCGGGCACCAGGAGCCCACCGATGACCAGCGTCAACCACGGGGTGTACTCCTGCACGGTCACCGCGGTCTGGCTGATCAACAACCCGGCGATCCCGAAGACCAGCACGAAGCCGGCGACCACACACGCGGCTACCGCTGCGGCCCGCCCGACCGCAGCAGCAGGGCCGCGTACCGAACCTGAGTCCTCGTCATCCCCGGCCAGAAAGAGCCCGAGATAGGCCGGGAGTAGCGCGAAGCCACAGGGGTTGAACGCGGCAACAGCCCCGGCGCTGAAGGCGAAACCTACTGGTGCATCGAACACGGCTCCCCCTCCAGGCGCTCGTGATCACGACGCCCACCGGCGGAGTGCCGGTGGGCGGTGTGCGGCGATCAGGCCTGCGCGGCGGCCTCGCGGATGGCAACCTCGTCGAACTCGCGGAACGCGGTCTTGGTGACCTTGCCCGACGGGTTCAGCACGATCACTGTGGGCTGGTTGGTGACCCGGAAGTGCACCCAGGACTTCCCGGATTCATCCCAGACCATCTGCAGGCCGGAGGTCTTCGTCTCAGCGAGGAAGCCTTCAGCCTGGCCGAGGTCGTCCTGCGCCCCCAGACCGATCACCTCGATCTCGTCGCCGTACTTGGCCTGGAAGTCGAGCACCTTGGGTGCCTCGGCCTTGCAGAACGGGCAGTGCGGCGCCCAGAACCAGAGCAGCGTCGGCTTGCCGGCCACCGCGAGCGAGCGCAGGTCGATGCTCTGCCCGGTCGCGACCTGCACCACCGAGATGTCCGGGAGAGCGTCGCGCACGGAGGGACCGGCGGGCGCCTGGGCGGGGGCGGGCTTCGGGGCCTCGGCCGGCCTGGCATTCTCGGCGGGCTTGGAGTTCTCGGCCGGCTTCGCGGGGGCGGCGGCGTCGGTAGCGCCCTGCTTGGGCTCGGCCTTCGGGTCCTGCGCCGGCTTCGCGGCCTCGTCCTGCGCGGGCTGGTCCTGGGCGGCCTCCAGCGTGTCGGTGACCGCATCAATCGAGTCCGCAACGCTCGCCTGAACAGCGGGCTGCGCGGGCGCATCCGCGGTGTCGTTGCCACTGCCGCAAGCCGTTAATGTCAGCGCTGCGGCCGCCACGGCCATCGTCAACCGGACCCGCTTGCTGCTGAGCCTTGCCATGGGGGTACTCCCTCGCACATCGGCGGGCACGCTGCCCGTTCTCCCCTGAGGTTAGGTGAGATCGGGTCGCCGAAGGACCCCCGGGCGGCCGTGGTCGCCGATCCGTAAGAATTCAGGCGTCGGCACCCTGCCCTGGTGCCTGCTCACCCGACGAACATCACGCTTGGGGACCAATCGGCAAACGGGTGATGGTCGCCGTGTCCTTTGCCCGCGGGAATCGTTGATCTCCTCACCGTCGCGGGTAAGTGAGCGCCGCCGGTAGCGAGGCTGCAAAGCCGCCGCCGCCGTGGTCGACCGCCCCTGCGACCGGCGGCCAGCGCAGCTCCGCGCCCCTTCGGGTGTGCTCGGAGCGCCGGGCTGCCGCACTGAGGTGCTCGGCCCCTGGGTTCGCCCGGGACCGAGCACCTCTTGCGTTGGTGCGCGTCGCCCCTACCCGCCCATTGAGCGTCAGCGATAAGTGTCGGCCCAGGATCAACCTTCTGTCGGACGAGGTCGCCGCCCGCACCCGCCGCGCCTGCGCTGTCACGACCATGATCTCCAGCCGACGTCGGGGCTCGGCGTTAGCGCACCGGGACGATATCCGGGGCGCCCATCCGCGCGGCATCCGCCGTGCGGTCATCGGGCTGGTCCTGGGACTCGCGTTCGGCGGCGACCCGGGCGCGGTAGTACTCCACCTCGACCGCGGTCTGCTCGTCGGTCCAGTCCAGCACAGGTGCCATCAGGGCGGCGATCTCCTGGGCCGCACCCAGGCCGCGATCGAAGGTCTCCACCGAGATCCGCGTGCGCCTGGTCACGACGTCGTCGAGGTGGCGGGCGCCTTCGTACATCGCGGCGTAGACCACCTCGGCGCGCAGGTGATCATCCGCGCCGGTGAGTGGTTCGAGCAGAGTCGGATCGGCTGCGGTGAGGGCCAGTACCTGGTCCACCTCCGCGCCGTAACGCTGAAGCAGGTTCTCCACTCGGGCCACGTGCAGGCCGGCGGCCGCCGCGGTTCGCTCCCGCGAGTTCCAGGCCGCCTGGTACCCGGCGGCGCCGAGCAGGGGGATCCGCTCGGTGCAGGAGGGGGGCACCCGGTCCGCAAGCCCATGCACCGCGGCGTCGACCGCGTCCTTGGCCATTACCCGGTAGGTCGTGTACTTGCCCCCGGCGACGACGACCAGGCCGGGCACGGGACAGGCCACCACGTGCTCGCGCGAGAGTGCGGAGGAGTTCTCCGACTCCCCTGCCAGCAGCGGACGCAGCCCGGCATAGACGCCCTGGACGTCCGCTCGCTCCAGGGGGCGGGCAAGCCACTGGTTGGCCTGCGCCAGCAGGTAGTCGATATCCTTGGCGCTGGCCGCTGGGTGCGCCTTGTCCAGGTCCCAGTCGGTGTCGGTGGTCCCGACGATCCAATGACGCTTCCAGGGAATGACGAAGAGCACACTGGTCGCGGTCCGGGTGATGAAACCCGTCGTGGAATGGATCCGGTCCCGCGGCACCACCAGGTGCACCCCCTTGGACGCCCGGACGTGGAACTGGCCGCGCTCGCCCACCAGTGCCTGGATGTCGTCGGTCCACACCCCCGTGGCATTGACGACCTGACGGGCCCGAATGGTGGACTCTGCCCCGCTCTCGGTGTCCCGCACCCGCGCCCCGACCACCCGCTCACCTTCGCGCAGGAAGCCGATCACGCGCACCCGCGAGGCACAGTGCGCACCGTAGGAGGCAGCCGTGCGCACCAGCGTCATGGTGTGCCTGGCGTCGTCGACCTGCGCGTCCCAGTACGCAATGGCGCCGCACAACGCATCCGGGCGCAGGGCGGGCGCCACGCGCAACGCCTGGCGCTTGGTCAGGTGACGGTGTCTCGGTACGCCCGAGCGACCCGGCGCGATCGCTGCCAGCGTGTCGTAGAGCGCGATCCCCGCGCCCACGTACGTGCGCTCCCAGACGCGGCGGGTCAAGGGATAGAGGAACGGCACCGGACGGACCAGGTGCGGGGCCAGGTCGTTGAGTAACAGGCGACGTTCGTGCAGTGCCTCGCGGACCAGGGCGAAGTCGAGCATCTCCAGATAGCGAAGCCCACCGTGGATGAGCTTGCTCGAGCGCGAGGAGGTACCGGCCGCGAAGTCCCGGACGTCGACCAGGCCCACGTCGAGGCCGCGGGTGACGGCGTCCAGCGCGGTTCCCGCTCCGACCACCCCGGCGCCCACGACCAGCACGTCCAGTTCTCGGTCCCGCAGCGCCGCGATCGCTGCCGCGCGCTCTGCCGGCCCGAACAGTCCCGTCCCCATGGGGCCAAGGGTAGGCCGCCCCGCGCGTATGAGCCGTGCGTGACCCGGCTCACGCCGGCGCAAGCAATGTTTCCAAGTATTCACTTGTGTTTCAGGATGTGAACTGACGGGGATCGACCTGCGCGGGTTCGCGTGACGTGGGTGCAATAGAACCCGAACCAAGCGGCAACACGGGAGCGCGATGGTCAAGGACACCACCGACACCTCAGCGCCCGAGCACCAGCGAGGGCCGGGACAGATCGCAGGAGACCCCGTGACCTTGGCCATGGAACGTCCCGTCACCGATAGCACCTGCGGTGCTCCGGCAATGCCACCGCCGCCGGTCTCGCGCAAGCACTGGATCGACGACTACGACCCCGAGGATGTCGAGTTCTGGGAACGCGAGGGCAAGGCCATCGCGCGGCGCAACCTGATCTTCTCGGTCTTCGCCGAGCACGTCGGCTTCGCGGTCTGGACGATGTGGGCGACGCTGGTGCTCTTCCTCGGGCCGAAGTACGGCTTCACCCCTGCGCAGAAGTTCACCCTCGTCTCGCTGCCGGCCGCGGTCGGTGGGGCGATGCGTCTGCCGTACACGCTGGCGGTGGCCCGCTTCGGTGGCCGTAACTGGACGATCGTCTCGGCCCTGCTGCTGCTGATCCCCTCCATCGCGACGCTGTTCCTCATCCGGCCCGGGGTGGACTACTCCACGGTGTTGATTCTGGGTGCCCTGGGCGGTTTCGGCGGCGGGAACTTCGCCTCGTCGATGGCGAACATCAACGCCTTCTACCCGCAACGGGAGAAGGGCTGGGCGCTGGGGCTGAACGCCGCCGGCGGCAACCTCGGCGTCGCGGTCGTCCAGCTACTCGGCCTGCTCGTGCTCGCCACGGCGGGCGCCACCCACCCCCGCTTCGTCGTCGGCGCCCTGATCCCGATGATCGTGATCGCGGCCCTTGGTGCCTACCTCTACATGGACAACCTCACCGCCGCGGCCAACGAGAAGGGCGCCATGCGGGAGGCGTGCCGCGAGCCGCACACGTGGATCATTTCCTTCCTCTACATCGGAACCTTCGGTTCGTTCATCGGCTTCGGTTTTGCCTTCGGGCAGGTGCTCCTGGTGCAGTTTCCGGAGACGTTCTCCAAGATGGGCATGGTCAACGGAGCTCCGGGCCTCGTCCCGGACCCGATCAAGGCCGCCTACCTGACCTTTCTCGGCCCGCTGATCGGCTCGATCTCCCGGCCTTACGGCGGCAAGCTCGCCGACCGCCTCGGCGGGGCCAAAGTGACCATGTGGAATTTCCTGGCGATGTTCGTCTTCGCCGCCATCGCACTGACCGCCTCGGTTCAGCACTCGCTGGCGCTGTGCCTAGTCGGCTTCATCGGGCTGTTCGTTACTGCCGGGCTGGGCAACGGCTCGACGTACAAGATGATCCCGACGATGTTCCGGGCTCGCGCCGACGCCGCGATCTCCACCGGCACCGACCCCGACCTGGCGGGACGTCAGGCGCTGCGCCGCAGCAACGCCCTGATCGGGATCGCCGGCGCGATCGGTGCCTTCGGGGGGCTCGCGGTCAACATCGCCTTCCGCGAGTCGTTCCTGCACAACAAGAACGGCAACGCCGCGTATCTCGCCTTCGCGATCACCTACCTGCTGATGGCCCTGGTCACCTGGGCGGTCTACCTGCAGCCGCGCCGCCTCGCCACCCGCGACCAGGTACGTGCGGCCCGCGCCCTGCAGTTGCCGGCGTCATTACAGACTGCCAGTGCACTGGCCACCGTTCGTGGCTCGGTGAGCGGCACCCGTCACGGGACCCTGCAGGGCACGTTGATCGGGGCGAGGCTGACCCTGGTCGACGCAGCGGGCACCGAGGTAGCCCGCACCACCTCCGGGCCGGGCGGCCGCTTCGACCTGCACGCCCCGGCCGGCAGCTACCTGCTCGTGATCGCCGCCGCCGGGCACGCCTCGCTCGCGATACCCGTTGATCCCGGACCCGGCCCCGAGGTCCGCCACCACGTGGTGCTCTGCGAGAGCGCGGACTCCCACGGCTGAGTGACCACTTACGCGGTCACGACGACACTTCTGACCACTTACGCGGTCACGACGACCTCGACGCGCTGGAACTCCTTGAGTTCGGAGTAGCCGGTGGTGGCCATCGCGCGGCGCAGGGCGCCGACGAGGTTCATCGAGCCGTCGGGCTGGCGGGCCGGCCCGTGCAGGATCTCGGCGAAGGTGCCGATGGTGCCGACCTGCATCCGGGTCCCGCGGGGCAGCGCGGCGTGGTGGGCCTCGGCGCCCCAGTGCCAGCCACGCCCCGGGGCCTGCGCGGCACGAGCCAGCGGGGAGCCGATCATCACCGCGTCGGCGCCGCAGGCGATCGCCTTGGTGATCTCACCGCTGGTGGACATGCCGCCGTCGGCGATGACGTGGGCGTAGCGGCCGCCGGACTCGTCCAAGTAATCACGACGGGCGGCCGCGACATCGGCGATGGCCGAGGCCATCGGTACCGAGATCCCCAGGACGTCCGCGGTGGTGTGGGCCGATCCCCCGCCGAAGCCGACCAACACCCCCGCGGCGCCGGTGCGCATCAGGTGCAGCGCGGCCTGATATGTCGCGCACCCGCCGACGATCACCGGGATGTCGAGTTCGTAGATGAACTGCTTGAGGTTGAGCGGCTCCGCCCGGCCCGAGACGTGCTCGGCGGACACGGTGGTGCCCCGAATGACGAACAGGTCCAGACCGGCGTCGACGACCGCACGCCAGTACTGTGCGGTCCGCTGCGGGGACAACGCCGCAGCGGTGCTGATCCCCGCCTCGCGCATCTCCGAGATCCGGGCGCCGATCAGCTCCTCCTTGACCGGCTCGGCGTAGATCTGCTGCATGCGTGCGGTGGCAGCGTGTTCGGGCAGGGTGGCGATCTCGGCCAGCAGCGCGCTGGGGTCGTCGTAACGGGTCCACAGTCCTTCCAGGTCCAGGACAGCGAGCCCGCCCAGGCGCCCAATCTCGATAGCGGTCGCAGGTGAGACGACGCTGTCCATCGGCGCCACCATCATCGGCAACTCGAAGTGGTAGGCGTC
The DNA here is from genome assembly GCA_052388275.1 of Sporichthyaceae bacterium. Taxonomy (GTDB): domain Bacteria; phylum Actinomycetota; class Actinomycetes; order Sporichthyales; family Sporichthyaceae; genus JBQTII01. The sequence continues at coordinate 11,554 of JBQTII010000067.1, forward strand.
TATCTGCCAGGCGACGGAGACCTCCTCCGGATCCCGGGTCCGCCGGCTTGGAACGATGGCGACCTGGTCGAACCCGTACGCCGCCCGGCCACGCTTGCCCCGGCCGATCTCGATCTCGGTCATGACTGCCTTTCAGATACCCCCGGAACGACCGGGCACGTCAGATCTGACGCTGGATCAGCGACGGTGGTAGTTGGGGGCTTCTACGGTCATCTGGATGTCATGGGCGTGCGATTCCTTGAGCCCGGCGGCGGTGACCCGCACGAACCGTCCGCGGCGGTGCAGCTCGGCGATCGTCGGCGCTCCGACGTAACCCATCGAGCTGCGTAGCCCCCCGACCAGCAGGTGCACCACAGCCTCCAGGGGGCCCCGATACGGCACCTGGCCCTCGACGCCCTCGGGTACGAGCTTGTCGTCGGAATGCACGTCGTCCTGGAAGTAGCGGTCCTTGGAGAAGGACCGGCCGGCTCCGCGCGTCTGCATCGCGCCGAGCGAGCCCATGCCGCGGTAGGACTTGAACTGCTTGCCGTTGATGAACAGCAACTCTCCCGGGCTCTCCTCGACGCCGGCGAGCAGGCTGCCCAGCATCACGGTGTCAGCGCCGGCCACGATCGCCTTGGAGATGTCCCCGGAGTACTGCAGCCCGCCGTCGCCGATAACCGGAACCCCGGCCCGGGTTGCGGCCAGGGACGCTTCGTAGATCGCGGTCACCTGCGGGACGCCGATGCCGGCCACCACCCGGGTGGTGCAGATCGAGCCCGGACCGATCCCGACCTTGATGCCATCGGCGCCGGCGTCGATGAGCGCCTGCGCGCCTTCGCGCGTCGCCACGTTGCCGCCGATGACGTCGATCTCGTCGGCGCCGGCGTCGAATTCGCGGCGCAGCCGGGCGATCATCTCCAGCACCGCCCGCGAGTGTCCATGCGCCGAGTCGACGACGACGAAATCGACGCCGGCCTCGACGAGCGCCATCGCGCGCTTGTAGGACTCCTCCCCTACCCCCACCGCGCCCCCGACAACCAGTCGTCCGCGGGCGTCCTTGGTGGCGTGCGGGTACTTCTCGGACTTCGCGAAGTCCTTGACGGTGATCAGGCCCTTGAGCCGGCCCGCCTCATCGACCAACGGGAGCTTTTCGATCTTGTGCGTGCCGAGCAGCGTGAACGCGGCGTCGCGGTCGATGCCGACCGGGGCGGTGACCAGCGGCGAGGCCGTCATGACCTCGCGCACCAGGCGCGAGGAATCGGCCTCGAAACGCATGTCGCGATTGGTCACTATGCCCAGGAGCAGACCCTCGCCATCGACCACGGGCACACCGGAGATCCGGTAACGCCCGCACAACGCGTCGACATCACCAATGGTCGCCTCCGGGCCGATGGTGATCGGCTGCGCCACCATGCCTGCCTCGGAGCGCTTGACCACGTCGACCTGTTCGGCCTGATCGATGATCGACAGGTTGCGGTGCAACACCCCGACTCCGCCCTGTCGGGCCATCGCGATCGCCATCCGCGCCTCGGTCACGGTGTCCATCGCCGAGGAGATCAGCGGCACCTTCAGGGTGATCCGGCGGGAGAGCCGACTGGTGGTGTCGACCTCGTTGGGGATGACGTCGGAGGCCCCGGGCAGCAGCAGGACGTCGTCGAAGGTCAGCCCCAGCCGGGCGAATTTCGCCGGGTAACTCTCGTGCTCGGCGCCGGATTCGGGACCAGGAATACTCACGTCGAGGGCACCTTCACATGCAGCGGGCGTGGGCGCATTGATGAGCCCATGCTACCCGCGCCGCGGCGCCCATCGGCCCGCCCAGTCGAGCGGCGAGGCCGGTGGCAATTCACTCTCCGACGGGTCCGGGCAGCTCGTCCGGCAGCGGATCGAGCTTCTCGTCGGCCTTGTCCTCGATCTTGTCCTTGAGCTTGTCCTTGTCCTGGCCGAGTTCGGGCTCGGCCGGTACCTCGGGCAGCTTCTCGGTCGGCTCAAGCGCCGGATCCGGCACCAGCTCGCCGGCAATCTCCTCCGGCAGGGTCTGCTCAACACCGGCCGGGTCGGCGTTGCCGGCCCGCTCCCGCAGCTCGGACAGCTTCGTGCGCATGGTCGCCAGGCCGCGCTCGTCGGTCTCGGAGACTCGGGAGATTCGAGCGATCCGAGTGTCGGCTTCCTCGATCAACGTGCGGGCGGTCGGCAGATCGCCGGTGCTCAGCGCCTGCTCGGCCTCGTCGATGAGGCGCACCACGCGCTCGGCCTCGGTCGGGGTCTGGGTACGGTCCTGGCCGGTGACCGTCTCCACCACCCGGCGCAGGCCTTCGATCGGGCTGCCCGGACCGCCGACGGCGGCGGCGACGCCACCGACGCCGAGTACGACCGCGCCGGTGATCGCCAGGGCAGCGGCCCGGGGGGCGACCGGACGGCGGCGACGGTGCGAGGGCAAGGTGGCCGTCGCGAGGCCACCACCATCCGCGGGGTCTTGCGCACTCGGGGCCAACGCGACAGCGGACCGCGCCGGCATCCGGCGACCGGTCGCCTGCGCGCAGTGGTCCTCAGTCAGTAGGGCGGCCAGCGGCCCGGGCCGCGAGTCCACCTCGGCGGCGAAGGCGCGCAACAGCCCGGCCACCGGGTCGGCTGCGCCCCGCCCGCCGTCGCGCGATCCGAGGGCGTCGAGCAGCAGGTCGTCGGCGTGCAGCGCCGAGAACTCCAGATCCTCGGTCATGACGCCTCCTGCTCGGCCAGGGCCCGCAGGCGGTTCAGCGCACGGTGCTGGGCGACGCGCACGGCGCCCGGGGTCATGTCCAACGCCCGTCCGGTCTCCTCCGCCGACAGCCCGACCGCCACCCGCATGATCAGCAGCTCGCGCAGATTGTCGGGGAGCTTGGACAGCAGCGCCCGTGCCCGTTCGGCGTCCTCGGCGGCGAGCGCTGCGGCCTCCGGGCCGAGCCCGTCGTCGGTGGCGTCCGGCAGGGTTTCGGTGGGGATGGGCTGGCGCATCGCGGAGCGCTGCACGTCGGCGACCTTGCGCGAGGCGATGCCGAAGACGAAGGCCTCGAACGGGCGGCCCTCGTCCCGGTAGCGCGGCAGTGCGGTCAGCACGGCGATGCACGCCTCCTGTGCCGCGTCGTCCGCGGCGTACTCGGCGCCGGGCACTCGACCCAGGCGTCCTCGGCAATAACGCAGAACCATCGGCCGGATCG
>JBQTII010000068.1:0-86821 GCA_052388275.1 Sporichthyaceae bacterium
GGAGAGCTCCTACGCGAACTCACCATCGACCCCAGCAAGGACTACCAGCCAACCGGCCACCCACAAACAACAAAACCGAACCCCCGATGAGGGTTCGGTCTGTCGCCGATCTCTTGAGAGATCACAGGGTGCGCCGCGAGGGACTTGAACCCCCAACCCGCGGATTAAGAGTCCGCTGCTCTGCCAGTTGAGCTAGCGGCGCGCAGAGCTGAGGTTACCAGGGCCGGGCCCGGCGCTAGGCGGCGTGGGTCTGGTGGATCTCGGGCAGTTCGCCCGGCCACGCGAGATCGCTCAGCAATGTCAGGGGCATCCCGCGGCGGAGCATTCGGGCCGTGAGTAATCCCAGGACGTCCACGGTGCTCGACTCTGGCGTCCCGTCGGCCCATGGTCGGGGCCGGCAGAGCCGACCCGGTGCCGTAGAAGTACTCACCTCTCCAAGATCGGCACCTGCGCCCGATTTCGGTAGCGACCGATCGGGTGGCTGACCGGCGTCCGTCCGGCACCGTTGGTTGCTGGCGGTGGTCATTCGGGTCGCATGAGGCGCACGTGGGTTTGACCGGCGCAGATTGCGGGTACACCGGCGCCCGGCAGCGAGGTCTCCCCGCTGCCGGGGCCATGTCTGGGGTGAGCGACGGGGCTTGAACCCGCGGCCACCTGGACCACAACCAGGTGCTCTACCAACTGAGCTACGCCCACCAGGACCGAGAATGCAGGGAAGACGGCAGTGGCCGCACCTGATTTTCCGGCAACTCGAGCTTACCGCGACACGGCCTCGCGGCGCCCGGGGGAGCGGCTCAGGGGCTGGGTGCGGGGTGCACCACGACGTGGCCGGCAGCGATGGCCTTGGCCGCGGCGGTGTCCGGACCAGGCTGGGGCACGAAGACGGCCTCGCGGTAGTACCGCAATTCGGCGATGCTCTCCCGGATATCGGCCAGCGCCCGGTGGTTACCGGTCTTGGCCGGGGCGCTGTAGTACGCCCGTGGGTACCAGCGCCGGGAGAGTTCTTTGATGCTGGACACGTCGACGATCCGGTAGTGCAGAGCCGCGTCGAGGCGGGTCATGTCCCGGGCCAGGAATGCGCGATCGGTGGAGACGGAGTTTCCCGCGAGCGGGGTCTTGCCCGGGTCCGGCACCCACTCGGCGATGTAGGCCAGCACGGCATCCTCGGCCTCGGTCAGGCTCACCCCGGAAGGCAGCTCGCGCAGCAGCCCCGAGGCGGAGTGCATGGCGCGCACGACGTCGGGCATCGTCGCCAGGGCCTCATCCGGTGGCCGGATGACGATCTCGACGCCCTCGCCCAGGACCGTCAGCTCGGAATCGGTGACCAGGACCGCGATCTCGATGAGGGCGTCCCGGGACAGATCCAGGCCGGTCATCTCACAATCGATCCAGACCAAACGGTCGTTCATGGGCGCCACCTTAGAGGTAGCCCTTCGCGCGCGGGTCCGCCGAGTGCGACGGTGAGATCATCTCGCCGCGAGAATCACCACCAGGGCGAGGACCGCGGCGAACACAACCCAGCCCGCGGTCTCCAGCAGGACCGCCCTGGGTAATCCGGCCGATGGGCGCTCACCGTGGTGGGCGCGGGCCACCGGCACCGGCGTCGGGGCGCGGTGCCCGCTCGGTGCGCGATGGCTGCCCATGCCGGTGACGATAGGAAAACGGTACGAATTACGCCAGAGCGGGTACCCAGGGGTGTGCCGGGGGAACCTTGCGTCCGAAAAGGTGGTCGCTATTGCCACCACTTCTTCGGACGTCACCATGGCGCCCCCGGAGAGATTCGAACTCCCGCCCGATGGGGTAGAAACCCATTGCTCTATCCACTGAGCTACGGGGGCTTGGTCGCTTCATTCTGCAGCGAACCGACCGTGGCGCGAAGCCGACCGGGCTGCGCCTGCAATGTGCCGCGAGGTTGTCCACAGCCGGCCTACTGGTCCAGCACTGTCCACAGATGCGTCCTGGCCCCTTCTCTTCACCAGGTGCACCGCGTTGGCTCACAGCACGGCGCTGGAGAGTCCGGCGCCCAAGCCGACGCAAGGAGCACACAGTGGATGACACCTGGATCGCGTTGAGCGGCAACGTGGTGGATGACCCGATGCAGCGCCAGACCACGGCCGGAATGGTGACAAAGTTTCGGATCGCGACGACGGCGACACGCAAGCGGGACGGACAGTGGCAGGACGGCCCGACCAGTTTCTACGACGTCAGCTGCTGGAACCGTGTGGGGGACAACGTCGCCGCGTCGGTGACCAAGGGTCAGCCGGTCCTGGTGCAGGGCAAGCTGACGATTCGGGAGTGGAGCAGTGAGCACGGCCGCGGCCGAACACCGGAGATCAGCGCCGATCACATCGGGCACGACCTACGCTGGGGAACCTCGCTGTTCCAGCGCGCCGGCCGTCGTGTGGCGCCGGTCACGGACTCCTCGCCCTTCGATATCCAGGACGCCCCGGGTGCGGACGAGGAGGCCTCTGAGGCCGCCTAAGCTGGCCGGATGGCCGAGTTCATTTATGTGTTCAGGAAGGCGCGCAAGGCGCACGGCGACAAGGTCATCCTCGATGACGTCACCCTGTCGTTCCTGCCCGGCGCCAAGATCGGCGTGGTCGGCCCGAACGGGGCGGGCAAGTCGACGGTCCTGCAGATCATGGCGGGGCTGCAGCAACCCTCCAACGGCGACGCGGTGCTCTCGGCCGGGTACACCGTGGGCATCCTGCTCCAGGAGCCGCCGCTGAACGAGTCCAAGACCGTGCTCGGCAACGTCGAGGAGGGCGTGGCCGAGACCAAGGCCATCCTCGAGCGCTACAACGAGATCTCCGAGCTGATGGCCACCGACTACAGCGATGAGCTGATGACGGAGATGGGCAGGCTTTCCGACGAGATCGAACACCGCAACGCGTGGGAGCTCGACTCGCTCATCGAGCAGGCCATGGACGCGCTGCGCTGCCCGCCGCCGGACGCCGACGTTTCGGTGCTCTCCGGCGGCGAGCGGCGCCGCGTCGCGCTGTGCAAGCTGCTGTTGGAGGCGCCCGATCTGCTGCTGCTCGACGAACCGACCAACCACCTCGACGCCGAGTCAGTGGTCTGGTTGGAGCAGCACCTGGAGAAGTACGCCGGCACCGTCATCGCCGTCACCCACGACCGGTACTTCCTGGACAACGTCGCGCAATGGATCCTGGAGATCGACCGCGGCCGCTGCTACCCGTACGAGGGCAACTACTCCACCTACCTCGACGCCAAGGCCACCCGGCTCAAGGTCGAGGGGCAGAAGGACGCCAAACGAAGGAAGCGCCTGGAGCAGGAGCTGGAGTGGGTGCGCTCCTCGCCGAAGGCACGTCAGACCAAGAGCAAGGCACGCCTGGAGCGTTACGAGGAGATGGCCGCCGAGGCCGACAAGATGCGCAAGCTCGACTTCGAGGAGATCCAGATTCCGCCGGGTCCGCGCCTGGGCGATGTCGTCATCGAGGTTGACAGGCTCTCCAAGGGTTTCGGGGATCGGCTGCTGATCGACGACCTGTCCTTCACCTTGCCGCGCAACGGAATCGTCGGGGTGATCGGCCCGAACGGCGCCGGCAAGACGACACTGTTCAAGATGTTGCTGGACCTGGAGAAGCCGGACTCGGGCAACGTCAAGGTCGGCCAGACCGTGAAGATCTCCTACGTCGACCAGGGCCGGTCCAACCTGGACCCGGCCAAGAACATCGGGCAGATCGTGTCCGACGAACTGGACTACATCAAGGTCGGGATGGTCGAGGTGCCCTCCCGTGCTTACGTGTCCGCCTTCGGGTTCAAGGGCCCCGACCAGCAGAAGCCTTCCAAGGTGCTTTCGGGCGGTGAGCGCAACCGGCTCAATCTGGCGCTGACCCTCAAGCAGGGCGGCAACATGATCCTGCTCGACGAACCGACCAACGACCTCGCCGTGGAGACGCTGTCCTCGCTGGAGGATGCGTTGCTGGAGTTCCCCGGCTGCGCCGTGGTCATCTCCCACGACCGCTGGTTCCTGGACCGGGTCGCCACCCACATCCTGGCGTGGGAGGGTGATTCGCAGTGGTTCTGGTTCGAGGGCAACTTCGAGTCCTATGAGAAGAACAAGGCGCAGCGTCTCGGCCCGGAGGCCCTGCGCCCGCACCGGGCGACGTACCGCAAGCTCACCCGCGGCTGATCCGGTGCCCGCACATGTGATTGAGTGTCAGATTCGGTGGATCGACATGGACGCCTACCGCCATGTCAACAACACGCTGTACTTCCGCTACTGCGAGCAGGCCCGCACGCAGATGCTCGGCTTCGAGGGCTCCGCGGAGGCCGCGGCCATGGTGCTTGACCCGGATGCCCGGCCCACCGACGGCATGGTGCTGGCCAGCATCGACATGGCCTACCAGCGGCCCCTGGTCTACAAGAATCGCGCGGTGCTGGTGCAATCCTGGGTGACGCGCATCGGCACCTCCTCGGTCGATATCGCGCACCGCGTGGTGTCCCCAGCCGATCCCGGACCCGGCGCGCCGACCTACGCCACCGCAGCGACGGTGATGGTCGCCTACGACAAGGCGACCGGGCGTTCGCGCCCCTTCCGCCCCAACGAACGGGCCCGGCTGGTCGATTACCAGGACCCTGCACTGTCGCTGCCGGTGCGCCGGGTTGGGGTGGCGCGCTGATGCGTCACCTCAGCACCCAGCAGGTGCGCTGGGGGGATCAGGACGCCTACCAGCACGTGAACAACGTCGCCTACGCCGCCTACTTCCAGGAGGCCCGCGCCGAACTGCTGGCGGCGGCGGGCGTGCGGGCCAGCGTGGACGCCCGCGGGGGCACGTTCGTTATCGCCCGCCTGCGGGTGGAGTACGTACGCTCGCTGGTGTTCCGTCCGGCCCCGGTCATCGTCACCACCTGGATCGTCGACATCGCGGCCTCCCGCATCACGTTGCGCTCGCGCCTGGACGATCCCGACGTCGACCCGGAGGATTCGGCGCCCGTGCCGTATGCCCGCGCGCTCTCGGTCCTGGTTCCTTTCGACTTCGACGCCGGGCGCCCGCGCCGGGTCACCGGCGAGGAGCGCGAGCACCTGTCGATGTTCCTGGAACCGGAGGCCGCGCCCGACTGAGCCGGCGCTTCCACGTCACGAATGAGACCTACCTCTACGCTGATGGGGTGACTGAGCGTCGCGAAGAGGTCGTCAAACGAGCGCGCGCCATCCTGGGGCGCCAGTCGGACGTTGCGGTGTCCTACCTGTTCGGCTCACGTGCCCGCGGTGATGAACGACCGGGTTCCGATGTCGACATCGCGGTGCTGTGCGGCACCGGTGATCTCGACGACCTTGCGCTGCTGGCTGACCTATCGTCGGCCCTGAGTCCGCTGAACGTCGACCTGGTGGTTCTGGACGATGCGCCCCTCGAACTTGCCTATCGCGTCCTGCGTGAGGGGATTGCGCTCACCTGCGTCGACGAAGTTCTCAGGGTCCGGTTCAAGGCCCGCACCATCGACCGCTATTTGGACATGGCCCCAGCACGCGCGATCCTCGCCGCGGGCACGGCGCGACGCATTGAGGACGGTCGCGTTGGTCGACCATGAGATCGTCGTGCGCCGGGTGCGGGAACTGGGTCGCCGAATCACCGCCCTGCGAGAGGTGATGGCACGGGGGGAGACCGTGTTCCTGGCTGATGTGAACCTTCAGGCCCAGGCCGAGCGGCATCTGCAGGTTGGCCTGCAGGCGGCAATTGACGTCGCGTTGCACATCGTCTCCGCCGACACCGATCAGACTCCGCAGGACTATGCATCGTCCATGCGGATCTTGAGTGAGATCGGCGTGCTCGAGGTCGACCTGGCCGAGCGCCTGCGCCGCGCCGTGGGGCTGCGAAATCTGCTGGTCCACGCCTACCTTGCGGTCGATCCGCAGCGGATCTGGGGTCACCTGACGAACATCGGCGACCTCGAGGAGTTCGCCGCTGCGGCCACGCGGTACCTCGACGGACCTTAGGTCGAGGCCATCCTCATCAGCATTCCGAATTACACCCATTCAGGGTGTTTAGAGTCGATTTGTCCAATTTACGAGTACTCGTGTGATGTTCTCAGGCATCGCCCGGTCGTCGTTGGGCGCCGCGTCTGCCGCTAGCAGGCGGCCCCATCAACGATCAGGAGAGTCGTATGTTTCAGGTTTCTCGCAAGTCCCGCGCGATCGTGGCTGCCGCGGCGGTTCTTGCGCTGGCCGCGCCGGCGTCAGCGGTGGCAGCGAAGGCCCCCAAGCACGACTCGCTGAAGGGCGAAGGCTCCAACCCCGTCGCGACCGTGACTATCGACGCCGCGAACAAGGGTGCGAGCCCGCAGTCGCCGGCGACGGGCACCTACGCCGAGAAGGGCAGCGGTTTCATCGACCTGCGCGGCGCGATCTCGTGCCTGCACGTCTCAGGCAACCGCGCCGGCCTGATCTACCGAGCCGCACAAGGCAGTTCCCCGGCCCCGGCGGCGGGCCGGGACATCTTCATCGTGATCGTCGACAACGGCGCGAGCGGGGACAAGCAGGGCTTCCTCCCGCCCGGCCTCACGCCACCCGGCGGTGGCTGCAACCCGTCGACCTTGATGGGTATGGAGATGAATGACCTCGACGGCGACTTCGTGATCGTGGACGCCGCCTAGTCCTGTTGCTGCTGATTCACGGTCAGCCTTGACGGAGCCCGCACCCGGGCCCGCCGGCTCGTCAGCTCGGGGCGTTGATCATGGAGTCGGCGCCGAGGGTGAAGTAGTGCCACAGGCGCCGGTCGTGCTCGGGGTCGGGGGCCATGGCGTCCAGCGCGGCACGCATGTGGACCAGCCAGCGATCCCGGCCGCGCTCGGTGACGGCGAAGGGGGCGTGGCGCATACGCAGGCGCGGGTGCCCGCGGGCGTCGGAGTAGGTCGTCGGGCCGCCCCAGTACTGGATCAGGAAGAGCCGGAAGCGCTCCTCGGCCGGGGCGAGGTCCTGATCGGGATAGAGCGGACGCAGCTCCGGATCGGCCGCGACCCCGCGGTAGAAGTGGTGCACGAGGTCGATGAAGAACTCCTCGCCGCCGACGTCGTCGAAGAAGGTGGCGGGCACGGCCTCAAAACTCATGACTCAGTGTCCCAGGGCCGCGCGGCGCGGCCGTCAGAGCGGGTCGGCGCCCGCCGGCGGCGGTGAGCCGGGGTCACCGCTCGACGTCGAGACCGACGGCTCGGGGGTGGCGATCCCGGCCGCGGTGAACGCGTCCTGAATGTGCTCGCGTAGCGCGCGGGCGACGCGGTTCTGGCGCATCGGGACGGTCTTGACCACCAGGCGTACGACCATCGAGTTGGCATTGATGGCCTCGACGCCCCAGACCTCGGGCTTCTCGACGGCCAGTTCGGCGTACTCCGGCCGTTGCAGGACCTGATTGGCGGCGGACAGCATCAACTCCCGGACGCGGTTAATGTCCTCCCCGCGGACGACGTCGATGTCGATGATCGCGCGGGCCCAGCCCTGGCTGCGGTTGCCGACCCGCAGCACCTCGCCGTTGCGGACGTACCAGACGGTGCCGTTGGTATCGCGAAGCCGGGTGACCCGCAGTCCGACGGCCTCGACGGTCCCGACCGCGTCGCCGAGGTCGGTGACATCACCCACGCCGTACTGGTCCTCGATCACCATGAAGATGCCGGACAGGAAATCCTTGACCAGGGACTGTGCGCCGAAGCCCAGCGCGACGCCGATGATGCCGGCGCTGGCGATCAACGGCCCGATGTTCAGCCCGAGTTCGGCCAAAGCCATCAGGATCGACACGGTGTAGATCACGCCGGTGGACACGCTGCGCAGCACGGAGGACACCGTGGCCGCGCGTTGCTGGCGGCGTTCGACGGCAAGGGTGGCGTTGCGCGCGGAGGGGCCCGTGGGCGGCGCGGTGCGGGAGCGCCCGAACGCGGCGCTGGGTACGCCATCGGCCAGGCGTAGGACCATCCGCCCGATCGCCCGGTGCAACAGGCGGCGAATTATCCAGGCCACCAGCAGGATTGCGAGGATCTTGGCCGGCTTGGCGATCAGCCAGTCTGAGGACTCCGCCAAGGTCTCGTTGTTGAACCGGTCGTAGACCCAGCGGCACAACGTTCCCTTGCTCTCCGCGCCCAGATAGCAGGCGCGTTCGGTGGTCACCAGCGAGGGAGCCGCTGGTTCCGGGGCCGGGGTGGCCAGGGCGAGCGTGCTGAGTTCTGCGCCGGCGATCATGCGCCACCGGACCCGAAGGTCAAGCCGCGGCTGTGGTGCGCGGCGAAGGTCAGGGAGTCCACGCTGACCTCGATCGCCCGGCTCAGGGCGCGGGCCCCGTGCCCGACGTCGGCCTCCCGACGTACCAGGATCGGTGTGTCGGCGGCGTTCGCATGTTGCAGCGCTGCTGCGAACTTGCGAGCGTGCATGGTGTCGACCCGCGAATCTCCGTCGAAGATCGTCAGCAGCAGCGCCGGGTACGGGACACCTTCGCGCACCGCATGGACGGGGGAGTAGCCCAGCAGCCAGCCCAGTTGCTCGGGGTCGGCGGCCGTGCCGTACTCGGAGTTCCAGGTCTCGCCCAGGCCGAAGAGTTCGTAGCGCACCATGTCCAGCAGTGGTGCCGAGCACACCACCGCGGCGTAGAGGTCCGGGCGCTGGGTCATGGCAGCCCCGACCAGCAACCCGCCGTTGGAGCCGCCCGCGATCGAGAGCTGCGCGGGGGTGGTCCAGTTGTAGTCGATCAACCATTGGGCCCCGGCGTGCAGATCGTCGAAGGTGTTCTGCTTGGTGGCGAGCATGCCGTCGCGGTGCCAGTCCTCGCCCTCCACGCCGCCGCCGCGCAGGTTCGCCACCGCGTACACCCCCCCGGCCTCGACCCAGGCGAGGATCCCCGCGGAGTAGGCCGGGGTGAGGGAGATGCCGAAGCCGCCGTAGCCGTACAACGTCGCGGGCCGGGGGCCGGCACCGGCGGTGCCGGTGCGGTACATCAGGAACATCCGCACCTCGGTGCCATCGGCGGAGGTGTAGGTGATCTGATCCGTCGTCACCTCAGGCACCGTCACGCTGCCCGGTGGGTTCGCCCACAGGGTCGTGGACTGGTTGCGGGCGTCGAAGCGGTACACCGAGGAGGGCGTGGTGTGGTCGGTGTAGCCGAACCACGCCTCGTGGCCGCCTTCGGGCCGTTCGCTGAGCCCGGCGAGAGAGCCGAGCCCCGGCAGGGGCACCGCGCCGGTGCGCTCACCGGTGCGCAGATCGTGGATGGTGAGCTCGCTGACGGCGTGCCGGGTCCACGCGCACAAGAGGACCGACGCCTCACCCAACTCCGTGCCGTCAAGGATCGCGTAGCCGTCGAGCACCGCTTCTGGGTCTTCGGCGATGAGGTCTCGCCAGTGCTCCGCGCCCGTCTGCTCGGTGGTGCTCACGCACAGGCGCCCGCGCGGGGCGTCGCGGTCGGTGAACACGTAGAGCCGTCCGTCGCGGCCGACCTCGATACCGGTCGAGGCGTCGACGTCGATCTGCACCACCGTCAGGTGGGGTTTCTCCAGGCTGGAGGCCGCGAGGTCGGCGAGCCACACGTCGTTGCGCGGCGCGGTCCCGGTGTTCGCGGACACGGTGAGCCAGCGACCGTCGCGGCTGACCGAGACGCCGTAGTAGTTGGTCTTGTCCAGGCCGGCGCCGAAGATCTCCACGTCGGTGTCCTGGTCCGTCCCCACGCGGTGCAGATAGATGCGGCGGTGATACTGGTCCTCGCCCGCGGGCACGGCATCGGCGGCCAGGCGCCGCACGTAGTAGTAGGCCGAGCAGTCGGGCAGCCAGGCGACGGGGGAGTAGCGGGCGCGGTCGATCGGGCCGTCGAGGATCTCGCCGGTCGCGACGTCCAGCACCCGCAGCACGGATTCCTCGGTTCCGCCCTCGGAAAGTTGATAGGCCAGCAGGCTGCCGTCCTTCGACGGTTGCCAGGCGTCCAACGTCGTCAAGCCGGAGGCGTCGATGCTCATGGGGTCGAGCAGCAGGCGCTCGATGCCGTCGGGCTCGATGGTGAGCAGGACGGCGTGTTCCTGGTCTGCGCTGCGGCGCATGAAGAACTGTCGCTGTCCGCGCCAGGCGGGGGCGCTGACCACTCCGGCGCCGAGCAGCTCGCTCAGTCGCTCGCGCAGCTCGTTCGCGCCGGGCCAGGCCCCGCGGGCGCTGGTGAAGAGCTCGTCCTGAGCCGCCGACCACGCCTTGGTCTCCTCGCTGGCGGCATCCTCCAGCCAGCGGTACGGGTCCGCCACCCGGTGGCCGTGCAGATCCTCGACGATGTCCTGGCGGGGGGCATGGGGGTACACAGGTGGTGGCATAGGGAAAACGTAGCGTCAGGACCGGCTCAATCCTGACGCGCCAGACGCCTCTGCCCGAGGTGTCCTGGCGGGGCTCGTTCACGTCGTCGGCGACTTACCTGCGGCGCCAGGCCCGGACTGGACCAGGGTCGCCCGCGGTGATTCGGCTGGCCCAAACGGGCCGCGTGGCCGACACTGAGGGGGCAACCCGGCGCGCGCCATGCGCCGGGTCGTGACGTGGAGGCCGCCCGTGGGGCATGCCCTGGTCCTCAACGCGACGTACGAGCCGCTGTGCGTCGTGGCATCCCGGCGCGCGCTGATTCTGGTGCTGGGCCACAAGGCCTCCGCCCTGGAGGAGTCCGGTTCGGTGGTCCACAGCGCCACGGCGACGATCGCGCTGCCCGCTGTCGTTCGGTTGCATCGCTTTGTCCGAATCCCCTACCGGGCGGGGGTGCCGCTGACCCGGCGGGCGATCTTTGCGCGCGACGGCGGGCAGTGCGTCTACTGCGGCGCGGCCGCCAACAGCGTCGACCACGTCGTACCTCGCAGCCGAGGTGGGGAGCACAGCTGGGAGAACGTGGTCGCCGCCTGCCGGCGTTGCAATCACGTCAAGAGCGACCGGGCGATCAGTGAGCTGGGGTGGGGTGTGCGGATCTCGCCCCGGGCCCCGACGGGCCCCGCCTGGCGCATCCTGAGCACCGGTCGCCACGACCCGCGGTGGCTGCCGTACCTGGTCGGGTACGGCCGTGACGACCTGCTGGACGAGGCGACCGCGTGAGCGGTCGCAGGTGTAGTGCGACCGCGTGAGCGGTCGCAGGTGTAGTGCGACCGCGTGAGCGAGTGATTCTCGGTGCCGGTGCTCAGTAATGAGCGCGCGCCTGCACGCATGGCACTGCTCGGCCGGGACACACTCAGCCCATGACGAACGAGGCTCTGCGACACTTGGCGCGCCTGCACGGCGTGGCGACGGATTACCGCGACTGGCGCGGCGAGCCCGTCGAGGTCGCGGAGGCCACGGTGGTGGCGGTCCTGGCCGCGGTCGGTGTCGACGCGTCCGGGCGCGAGGCGGTAGCGGCAGCCCTGGTCGAGCACCATCGCCGGTACTGGCGCCGGATGCTGCCCCCTTTTCTGGCGGTTCGTCAGTTCGCCGGGCCGGGACAGGTCTGGGTACACGTGCCGCACGGTGCGCAGGTCGAGGTCACCGTCGAGCTGGAGGACGGCGGTCGGCTCGCGCTGGCCCAGGTCGATCGGTGGGTGGAGCCGGCCCAGATCGACGGCGAGCTGATCGGCGAGGCCACCTTCGCCCTGCCCGAGAACCTTCCGCTGGGCTGGCACCACGTCCATGCAATGACGGACGAGTGCCGCGCCCATACCCCGCTGGTGGTCAGCCCCCGTTGCCTGGAACTTCCGGCGCCGCTGGCCGAGAACTCGACGTGGGGATACCTTGCCCAGCTCTACCAGGTACGCAGCAGCACATCCTGGGGGATCGGTGACCTGCGCGACCTGGCCACGCTGGTGTCCTGGTCGGCCACGGACCAGGGCGCCGGTTTCGCGTTGATCAACCCCATGCACGCGCCTTCGCCGGTGGTGCCGATCGAACCCTCGCCGTACCTGCCCATGACCCGGCGATTCAGTGACCCCCTGTACCTGCGCGTCGAGGACGTCCCCGAATTCGCCCGGCTCGGCCCGCAGTCCAAGGCTGCGGTGGCCGACCTGCGGGCCTCGGTGAGCATGGCGATCGGGCCGGCGGACCTCCTCGACAGGGATGCGGCGTGGACGGCGAAACGCGCCGCGCTCGAACTGATTCACGCCGCCGGTCGAACGGCGGAGCGGGAGGCCCAGTTCGCTGCCTTCGTCGAACGTGAGGGCGCGGGCCTGGCCGACTTCGCGACGTGGTGCGCGTTGGTCGAACGCCGCGGGCAGGATTGGCGAAAGTGGCCGGTGCCGCTGCACGACCCGCACGGCCCGGCGGTCGAGCGGGCGCGCGCCGACCTCGCGGACCGGGTGGGCTTCTACGCCTGGCTGCAATGGCAGCTCGAGGACCAACGAGCCGTCGTCGCCGAGGTCGCGCAAGTCGCCGGGATGGGAATCGGTGTGATCGGCGACCTCGCGGTCGGGGTGCACCCCCATGGCGCCGACGCCTGGGCCTTGGCCGATTGCCTGGCCGGCGAGGTCAGCGTCGGGGCCCCGCCGGACTCCTACAACCAGCAGGGTCAGGACTGGAACCAACCGCCGTGGTTGCCCGCGGCGCTGGCCGAACGCGGCTACGCGCCCTACCGGGACATGGTGCGGGCCGTGCTGCGGCACAGCGGGGGGGTGCGGGTCGATCACGTGATGGGGCTGTTCCGGCTCTGGTGGATTCCCGCGGGATCCGCACCCGCGTTGGGGACTTATGTCCACTACGACCACGACGCGTTGCTGGGGATTTTGGCGCTGGAGGCGCACCGGGTCGGAGCGGTCGTGATCGGGGAGGACCTGGGCACGGTGGAGCCGTCGGTCCGGTCGACCTTGGCCGAGCGGGGAATTCTCGGCACCTCGATCCTGTGGTTCGAGCGGGACGGTGCTCCGCGGCCACCCGAGAGCTGGCGGCGCCTGTGCCTGGCCACCGTCACCACCCATGATCTGCCGCCCAGCGCCGGGTACCTCGACGGCGGGCACATCCGCCTTCGGGAAGCCCTGTGCCTGCTCGTACGAACCCCCGAGCAGGAGTGGGCCGATCTGGCTGCGGAGCTGGACGCCTGGCGCAGGGAGTTGACCGCTCGAGGCCTCGATCCGGGTGACCCGGGTGAGAACGAACCCTTCATCGCCGCGTTGCACGCCTTCCTCGCCCAGACGCCCTCGGTGCTGCACGGCGTCGCCCTCGCCGACGCGGTGGGTGAGCAGCGGAGCATCAACCAGCCGGGAACCAGCCGGGAGTACCCGAACTGGCAGCTTCCACTGCTCGACGCCGCCGGGCGTCCGGTCCTGCTGGAGGATGTGATGAGCATGGCCCTGCCTACCCGTCTGACCAGTGTCTTCGCTACCCTCGAGCGGTGATCTCCTCCCGGCATGGCCAACTGCTCCCAGGTCGCGAACGTCGCGCTGTGCGGGCCGGTGCCAGGACCTTGGCGGTGTCCGCCATCGTCCTGGCCGCCGCAGTCGTGACCTCACCCGCGTATGCCGAAACCGTCGGCGACGACAAGCGCGACGACGGCGATGACCCGGGCGCCTCGATCTCGACCCTGGAGGTCATCGGCGTCTTCGGTGTCATCCCGATCGCCGCCTTCGCGTTGATCTGGCTCGTGGTCTCGCTGCCGTCGATGATGCGCGGGCCGCGTTACCGACCCGGGCAGAACTGGACCGCCCAGTCCCAATGGATCGGGGCTCCCGGTGCGGAGGTGAGCTCAGGCGGCGGCGCCTATGACACTCCGGCCCTGGGCAAGGGCGCGCCCGCCTTGAGCGGGCGCGTGCTGGAGACCGAGCCCCCGGCAACCCCGGGTGACGGCGGTGGGACCAGTGCTCGCTGGTGAGGCGTTCTCCGAGCGCCAGCGCGGGGAGATCATCCGGGCGATCCAGCTGGGCCAGCGCGCCAGCGGGGTCCAGTTCTCGGTCTACGTCGGCGCCGCCGAGGGTCCGCCGCGTCCCTACGCCATGCGCCGCCACGCCGAGCTGGGCGCCAGTGCGCCGGACTCCGTGCTGGTCTTCGTTGATCCGGCCGCCCGCAACCTGGAGATCGTCAGCGGCGCCCGGGCCCGGCGCTGGGTGAACGACCGCGCCGCCGGCCTTGCCGCCGCGACGATGACGTCAGCCTTCGCGGCAGGCAACCTGGCCGGCGGGATCGCGTCGGGCATCAACGTGCTCGCCGAGCACGCCCGCCACCCGCAGTCTTTGCACACAGGCTGATCCCACCTCTGTGTGTGTCCCGGGCTTATTTGGGGCCGTGAAGGCCCGACACGCATACAGAAGACGGCGTGTTCAGCCGGCGGCGCGGTCGCACTCCTGGGCCCGCAGCGCGCGCTGGACGCCGTCGCGGGCCTCCAGCAGCAGGCGTCGCAGCGCCGGGGGCGGAGCGCACTCCTGCAGGTAGCGGTCGGTGCGCTCGACGACCTTCGAGCTGATCGGGAACGCCGGATACAGCCCCGTCACGATCCGCTGGGCGATCTCGTGGGTGCGCTGCTCCCAGATCGTCGGCAGCGCGGCGAAGTACCGCTCGGCAAAGGGCTCCAGTACCTCGTCCTGCTCCGCCTGCATGAAGCCGGCGATGATCGCCGCCTGCGTGGCGTTGGGCAGCTTGTCGTCCTCCACGACCGAAGCCCAGGCCTCCTCTTTGGCGGACTGGGTAGGGCGGGCCGCCAGTGCCGCGGCGGCATTGCGCTGACCAGCGGCGGTGTCGTCGCGGTCAAGCTCGCGGTCCACGGCCCCCGCGTCGGCCGCACCGGTGGAGACCAGGCGGGTGAGCAGGGCCCACCGCAGGTCGGTGTCGATGGTGAGCCCGGCCAGCGTGCTCGAGCCGTCGAGTAGGGCGCTGAGCACGGCCAGGTGCTCGCCGTCGCGGGCGATCCCGGCGAAGGTCCGCGCCCACAGCAGCTGCAGATCGCTGCCCGGCTCGGCGGCCTGCAGGAAGGCGTGGCAGGCGTGGGCAAGTCCGCGCAGACCGCTCGGCCGGTAGGCGGGATCGGCGAAGGAATGCAGGGCCGCCACCGCCTGTCGCTGCAGGGTCTGCACGACGGTGATGTCGCTCTCGCCGCCGACCCCGCGCAGGACCAGGTCGACGTAGTTGCGCGCCGCAAGTTCCGCATCCCGGGTCATGTCCCACGCGGCCGACCAGCACAGCGTGCGGGGCAGCGAGTCCGCGATCGCGCCGATGTGCCGCCCCACCGTGGCCAGGGAGCGCTCGTCCAGGCGCACCTTGGCGTAGGTCAGGTCGTCGTCGTTGACCAGCACCAGGTCGGCGGTAGGTGTCCCGACCAGGTCGGGCACCGCGGTCAAGGGCCCGGCCACGTCGAGTTCGATGCGCTCGCGCCGGGTCAGCGTGCCCTCTCCTAGGTCATAGAGCCCGACCGCGACGCGGTGCGAACGAAGCGTCGGATACTCCGCCGGGGCGCTCTGGGTGATGGCGAAGGCGCTGTAGGCGCCGTCGTCGCCGACCTCGAACGCCGGGCGCAGCACGTTCATCTGCGAGGTCTGCAACCACTGGGCGGACCACGTCGTCAGGTCGCGGCCAGAGGCCTCCTCCAGGGCCGCGAGGAAGTCCGCCAGGGTGGTGTTGCCCCAGGCGTGGCGAGCGAAATAGGTGCGGATCGCGGCGACGAAATTGTCCATGCCGACGTAGGCCACCAGCTGCTTGAGCACCGAGGCGCCCTTGGCGTAGGTGATGCCGTCGAAGTTGACCTTGACGTCCTCGAGGTCGTTGATGTCGGCCACGATCGGGTGCGTACTGGGCAGCTGGTCCTGCCGGTACGCCCAGGTCTTCTCGACGTTGGCGAAGGTCGTCCAGGCATTCCTCCAGCGGGTCGCGTTCGCCTGGCACAGAACCGAGATGTAGGTGGCGAACGACTCGTTGAGCCAGAGGTCGTCCCACCACTTCATCGTCACCAGGTCGCCGAACCACATGTGGGCCAGCTCGTGCAGGATCGTCTCGGCGCGGCGCTCGTAGGCGGCGTCGGTGACCTTGGAGCGGAAGACGTAGTCCTCCAGGAACGTCACGCAGCCGGCATTCTCCATCGCCCCCGCGTTGAACTCCGGCACGAAGAGCTGGTCGTACTTGGTGAACGGGTAGGGCTGGGCGAACAGGTCGAGGAAGAAGTCGAAGCCGCGGCGGGTGACGTCGAAGATCTCCGCTGAGTCCAGGTGCTGGGCGAGGGAGTGGCGGCAGGCCACCGCCATCGGGATCACCACTGCGCTGCCATCGGCGTCGGTGCCCCGGTACTCGCTGCGCTCGACGTGGTAGTTCCCCGCCACCAGTGCGGTGATGTAGGTGGAGATCGGCGGGGTCGGGGCGAACGCCCAGGCCGCGGCGCCGGGCCTGCCGGCGACCTCTCGCGGCAGGGGAGTGTCGGTGTTGGAGAACACCTCCCAGTCCAGCGGCGCGATCACCGTCAGCTGGAAGGTCGCCTTGAGGTCGGGCTGGTCGAAGCAGGCGTACATCCGCCGGGCGTCGGCGACCTCGAACTGGGTGTAGAGGTAGGTGCTTTTGTCGACGGGGTCGATCATGCGGTGCAGGCCTTCACCGGTGTTCATGTAGGCCCAGTCCGCGACCACCCGCAGGGTGTTCTCGGCGGCGAGCTCGGGCAGCGAGATCCGGTCGCCGTCGAAGTGCGTCCCCGGGTCCAGCGATCGCCCGTTCAGGCTGATCTCCAGCACCGCCGGCGCCTGCAGGTCGATGAACGTTGCCGCGCTGCCGCTCGCGGAGAACTGGAGCACCGTCGTCGAGCGGTATGTCCCGTCCTCGGGGGTCGATCCCGGAGTCAGGTCCAACTCGATGGCGTAGGCGTGAGCATCGAGGCGGTCGGCGCGGGCCGCCGCCTCCTCGCGGGTGAGGTTCTTGCCGGGCACGCGTTCTCCAGGGATGGTCCGCCAGTGGTGGGCGCATCCTTTCACGCGATGACCGCTGGCTCGCCGCGCGCGGCGCGAGTGGGAGACTGGGCGCCATGCGCGTCTACCTCGGCTCCGACCACGCCGGATTCGAACTCAAGGACCACCTGCTCCAGTGGTTGGAGCAGGGCGGCCACGAGCCCGTGGACTGTGGGCCGCTCACCTACGACCCCGCCGATGACTACCCGCCGTTCTGCCTGCTGGCGGCCTCGCGCACCGCGGCCGACCCGGGCAGCTTCGGGATCGTGCTCGGGGGCTCGGGCAACGGGGAGGCGATCGCAGCCAACAAGGTCGACGGGATCCGCGCGGCCCTGGTGTGGAGTGCGGAGATCGCCTCACTCGCGCGGCTCCACAACGACGCGAACGTCATCAGTCTCGGCGCGCGCATGCACACCGCCGAGGAGGCGGCCCGTTTCGTGGAGGTCTTTCTCAACACCTGCTACACCGGGGAGGAGCGCCATACCCGGCGCATCGGCATGTTGACTGACTACGAGAAGGCCCACGAGCTGCCACCGCTTCCGGGCGAGGGCGCCGACAGCGCGCACCCTGAGCTCCTGAGCTGACGTTCTGTCAAATAAACGGTCGGTGGCGGGGCAAGGAATTGCGCCGGCCTGGGGCCGTAAACCCTGGCGCGGCCGGACCATTGCCGAGATTAACCGGGGGCTCAGGCGAGCGCGCGCAGCCCCGGCATGACGTCGGCGGCGAACTGGTCGAGGAAGCGCTCCTGGTCGTGGCCGGGGGAGTGGATCACCAGGTTGCGGAAGCCGGCCTCGACGTAGGGGCGCACGGCCTCGGCGGCCTCAGCTGCGTCGTCGGTGACGATCCAGCGTTTGGCGACCTGCTCGATCGGCAATTCGTCCGCCAGACGCTGCATCTCCTGGGCGGAGTGCACCGAGTGCTTCTGCTCCGCGGTGAGGGAGAGCGGGGCCCAGAACCGGGTCGCTGCCAGGGCGAAATCCCGGTCGCGGTCGTAGGAGAGCTTGATCTCGATCATCCGGTCCAGGTCGGTTGGCGCCCGATCGGCCTTGGTGAGCCCCTCTTCGATGGCCGGGACCAGTTCGGCCCGGTAGAGGTCCATGCCCTTGCCCGACGTGCAGATGAAGCCGTCCCCGACCCGGCCGGCGTAGCGGGCAACGACCGGCCCGCCGGCGGCGATGTAAATCGGGATCGGCCGCTCCGGACGGTCGTAGATGGTGGCGCCCACGCAGCTGTAGTACTCCCCGTCGAAGTCGACGCGCTCGCGAGTCCACAGCTCGCGCATCAACTCGATCGCCTCACGCATCCGCGCGAATCGTTCCTTGAACCCCGGCCAGACCATCCCGGAGACCGCGACCTCGTTGAGGGCCTCGCCGGTGCCGATGCCGAGCATTACTCGGCCGGGGTACAGGCAGCCCAGTGTGGCGAAGGCCTGGGCGATCACGGCCGGGTTGTACCGGAACGTTGCGGTGAGCACGGACGTTCCGAGGACCAGGCGCTCGGTGCGCTCGCCGACCGCGGCCATCCAGGCGAGGGAGAACGGTGCATGACCGCCGTCGTGGCGCCAGGGCTGGAAGTGATCGCTGACCACGGCGCTGTCGAACCCGTGCCGCTCGGCGGACACCGCGAACTCGACCAGTGGGCGGGGTCCGAACTGTTCGGCCGAGGCCTTGTACCCGATGCGGACGCGCTGGGCATCGACGACCACGCCGTTCCTCCGATGTCCGTGGGCACTGACCAGGACCTTATCCGCCGGCCTTGCCCCGTTCTGGTGGGCGGTGACGGGTAAAGGGCGCGTTCCAGCTTCGCAACCCGATGCCGATGGCCCGGCACTTCGGCCACGAGGAACACCCGTCCCAGCGCTACCGTCGAGCGGTCATGAGTTCTGACCTCGAAGCCCAAGGCGCCGCAGCCGGCGACCCGGGAATGTCCGTAGGACGCCGGGCCGCGCTGGCGGTTGCGCTGTGCCTCACGGTCGCCATCGTCGGCGCCGGGACCTGGCTGCTCGGCTCGGGGTCTGACGCGGCCGAGTCGGAGCTGTCCCCGGCGCGGCGCGTCGAGGAGGGCGTCAAGGCTCGCCCACCGGTGATCGTCGCGCCGCCTCCGATCACCGAGCGCGCCTCCCGCTCCAAGGCCCGCTCGTATCGCACCCGCTGACCCAGCGCGGCGCGCCTCGCGGTGAACTGGTGGGATGGACGAACTGTTCGAAGTTGCCGCTGCCATGCTCGTGTTGGGTGCCTTCGCCGGGGCGCAGCTGGGCCGGATGGCCCCCCGCTCGGCCAGTTACCTGTGGCTGAATTTTCTGGGCACAGGTGCGCTGGCCGGGTTCGCCTGGCTGGACCGCTCTTGGGGCTTCTTGTTGCTGGAAGGCGTCTGGTGCCTGATCTCCGGGATGGCGTTGCTCGCTGTGCTGCGCGGGCGGGGCAGCGGGCTTCGGGGCGCCCATGCCTGAGAAATCGCTGGGAGCCGGCCGAGCAGTGTTCGCCGAATCGTGATGTTGTGGCGGCATTGCGCACAGCTGAACCGGGCATAGTGACACCCACGTGGGGGCTTTCGGTTTCCCCGTTTGATCGGCGGCGAAACCCGCCGACTCACCGCGGAGGGTTATGAGTTCGATCGTCGCGCAGCGTTGGGTCGCCGAGGTGGGCGAGCGTGCGCAGGCGCGGTCCTGCGAGGACCTGCTGGTAGCCGTGGCGCGCGGCGATGAACGCGCGTTCGAGGCCCTGTTCACCCGGGTGAGCCCGAGTGTCTACGGTCTGGTGCGCCGGGTGCTGCGCGATCCTGCGCAGTCCGAGGAGGTCGCGCAGGAGGTCCTCCTGGGCGTCTGGAAGTCGGCCTCGCGTTTCGACCCTGCGCAGGGCAGCGCGATGGCGTGGATCATGACGATGGCCCACCGCCGTGCGGTCGACCGGGTGCGCTCTGAACAGTCGGCCTCCGACCGCCTGGTGAAGGTGGGCATCCGGGATCTGGAACCGGACTACGACTCGGTGCTCGAAAGCGTCGAGACAGGCTTGGACCGCGACGCGGTCCGCGGGTGCCTGGCCACTCTCACGCCGGTGCAGCGTGAGGCGATCACGCTCGCGTACTACGGCGGGCGCAGCTACCGGGAGGTGGCCGAGTACCTCGGCCAGCCGCTGGGCACCGTCAAGACCCGGATGCGCGACGGCCTGATCCGGCTGCGCGACTGCCTCGGCGTAGCGATTTAGGCGTCTGCGGCGCAGTCTTCGTCGCGGACGAACGAGGACGCATGCTCCACAGTGCCAACCGCGATGCTGTAGGCCTGGTAGTAGGCGGCGACCCCGGCCCGCTGCGCGTCCCGGTGCTCAGGGTGGTCGCGCCAGGCGTCGTGGCTCACCCGGTCCGCGAAGGTCACCAGAGTGACCCGCTCCCCGTCGGGCGCGGTGAACACCTTGTGTTCGACGTAGCCGGGCATCCGGCGGGCCAGCTCTGAGATCACCTCGGCGTGGGCGGTGTAGGCAGCGACGTGATCGGGCATCAGGCGGGACCGGAACACGGTGATGACCTGGCCGACGCGTGGGTTCATGGCGTGATTGTGCCGATTCGTCCGGGGTATTCCTACTCCAACTGAGGTCAGCCGTTCGGCTGAGCAACCCTTGACCGTCAGTCTGATGACGCGGATTGAGGCGGGACTGGATCATGGCTGAGGGACAACACGGACATCTCCGTGGGCTTCGGACGAATCCGGGGGGAATCGTGGCTCTGCGACACAAGGACACTGACCGCGGGGGCGTCAGGTATGAGCGCCTGGCGCGGCCGGTGGTCGGCAGCGTCCGTTCGGCGGCGTCGAACCTTGCTGCCCAGCGTGACGGTGTGGACGACCTGCTGGCTGCGGCGGCCTGGATCTCCTTCGACGCCGAGGGCGGCGCCGGCGTCGGTCCGATGGATGCGCTGGTGGAGGCGGTGCTGATGGTGCTGCAGGAAGAGACCAGGGTGGATGCCGAGCCGCACCGTGATCGTCTGGCAGGCCTGGCTCGATTCGGTTGGGCTGTGGGCGCGGCGGAGGACGCCGCCGCAGACTGCGTGGTCGGTCTGACGCATCCTCACGTGCACACCGCGCTGCTGTACCTCGCGCTGGAGAACCGGGTCGAGGACCCGATGATGAAGAACGTCACGGACTGGATCCTCGAGGCGGCGTACTACCAGCGCCGCACCTCCCGGGCGCTGTCCGATGTGCTGACGACCCTCTACCTCGACCTGCCCGAGTTGTTCCCGGGGCGGCTGCGCCCGGCAAGGTCCGCCCCGGTGCGGGTGGGGCTCCCGGCGCAGCGCAAGGGCGAGGACCGTCGGCACGCGGTCACGGTCGGGGCAGCCGAAGCGGGCGCAGCTTGAGCGGTCGGGCCGGACCCTCGTACCGGTGTGAATGAACCCTTGCACGGTCTCGGCTGCGCTCCGGCGCCGTTTCGCGGACCGCCGACAGTGACCACACGTCAGCCGCGTACGGTTGGCTCATGAGTCGACGCGTCGCGCCCACCGTCCTGATGTGTGCCGTCCTGCTCGCCGGCTGCGGTGCCGACGATCCGCTGCAGGACAACGCCGGGCTCAGCGTCACCGCGACCCCGGCTGGGCCGTCGGACTCGCCGACGCCGGAACCCACCAGCGAGGAGTCCGGGCTTTCCGAGATTGAGCCGATCGAATCCCCGGGTACCGAGGTGCCCGAGCCCATCGAGGTGGCGCAGGGCGACGAGGTCTACGGGGTGTACCTGGCCGTTGCCGCCGGCGCGTCCTCGACCGCCGAGACCGATGTGGCCGAGGCTGACGCCGTCCGCAACGGCTGGCTGTACTCCAGCGGCGAGTTGGGCTGCGACATGGGCGCCGCGCGCGCCCTCGGGCTGGGCGAGGGCGAGTACTTCCGTGTCGCGGTGTACTTCTCGACCGAGGCCGACGCCCGGGCGTTCGCGGATGCCTACTCCCCGGGCGCGGAAGGCGTCGGGCAGGTCACGCTGTTCTGCCTGGACTGAGCGCGGCGGCTGCGCTCACAGGCAGGTGAGTACCGCGGCCACGAGCGCGGTCGAGCGGGGGTCGACCGCGCCTCCGGGCAGCATCTGGTTGACGACGTAGCCGAAGGCCAGGCCGTGTTCGGGGTGCGCGAAGCCGACCGAGCCGCCTAGGCCGTAGTGGCCGAAGGAGCCGTCACCGGCCATCGGGCGCCGGTCGAAGGAAAGCTGAAAGCCGGTTCCGAACCGGTCGTCAGTTCCGATGACGAGATCGCGCCCCACGCTCTGCGGCACCATCGCGGCGCGCACCGACTCCGCCGGGAGCAGGCGCACTCCGTCGACTTCGTGCAGGCACGCGGCATACATGGTGGCCAGGGCGCGGGCGTTGGCGATGCCGTTAGCCGCCGGGAGCTGAGCCTTCCACAAGGACTGATCGTTCATGGCGCCCAGCAGTCCGGCGCGGACGAAGAACGTCCGGTGCGCGAGTGCGGCCGGGTCCGCGATCAACATCAGCAGCGGGTCCGGCGGATCGTCCGCCTTGCGCACCACCGGCAGCAGGGGAGCGACGCGCCCCAGTAGCTCGTCGGGCAATCCCACCCACAGGTCGATGCCGAGTGGCTCGGCGATCTCGCGCCGGATCAGCTGACCTGGCGTCAGGCCGGTGACGCGGGATAGCACCTCGCCGACCAGCCAGCCGTAGGTCAGCGCGTGATAGCCGTGCGCGGTGCCCGGTTCCCAGGCCGGAGTCTGCGCGGCGAGGACCGTGACCGCGGGCTCCCAATCGCAGATGTCGGCCAGTGAGAGTTCGGCATCGACGTAGGGCAGCCCCACCCGGTGGGTGAGTAGGGCGCGCACCGGCACGGCGGCCTTGCCGCTCGCCGCGAACTCCGGCCAGTAGTGCGCGGCGGGTACGTCGAGGTCGAGCTCGCCGCGTTCGGCCAGGCGCAGCGCGCAGATCGCCAGCGCGCCCTTGGTGGCGGAGGCGACGAGCTGGAGGGTCCCCGCGTCGTAGGGCCGCTCGCTGTCGGGGGCGAACCGGCCGCCGGTCAGGTCCACCACGACGCGGCCGTCGACGTACACGCAGCACGCGGCGCCGACCTCCCCGTGGCGGGCGAAGTTGTCGGCGAACACCTCGCGCACCCGCTCGAACCCGGGGGCGACGGCGCCGTTGACGGTGGGCGCAGCGGCGTTCACCCGAGCCAGCGTAGAGGGACCGGCGCCCGGTAGCGTGCTCGCCGTGGCTGATGCCGACGATGTCCGGCGCCTCGCGCTGGCCTTACCGGAGGTCGTTGAGATCGACAGCGCCGGCTTCGATTTTCGCGTCGCCGGCAAAGGCTTCGTGTGGTCCTATCCCGAGCGTGAGCCGGGCCGGCCGCGCCGCATCCGGACAGACATCGCCGTTCTCTACGTGGGCGACGAGGCCGAGAAACAGGCGCTGCTGCTCGGGGAGCCGGAACTGTTCTTCACCGCCCCCGGTTACGACGGCTGGCCGCTGGTGATGCTGCGCCTGAAGGCCGTGGGCGTTACTCGCCTGCGTGAACTCCTCACCGACGCCTGGCGCATGCGTGCCCCCGATGAGGTGAGCACGCGGTGGGTCCCTTGAGCGCGCCGGCCGTCTGTGGGGGTGTCAATCGCGTGCTGGACTGTGCGGTGTTGGCGCTTCCGCGTGGGTCCGCTCCGGATCAGGCGGCCAGGATGCGGGGCCCGAGCCAGGCGGCGAGGTCGGCAAGCTCGGCCGGGCAGGCCTCGTGTCCCATCGGGTAGGAGTGCCATTCGACGTCGAACCCGGCCTGGCGCATGTGCTCGGCCGCCATCTCCCCCGCCCGGTGGGGGAGCATCGGATCGTGCAGGCCGTGCGCCATGAAGACGGGCGGGCGCTGGTCGTGGCCCGCTGCCTCGCGGGTCAGCGCGCCGGCCATCGGCAGGTAGGTGGACAACGCGATCAGCCCGCCGAGGGGCTCGCGGCGGCGCAGGCCAATGGCCAGGGAGATCACCCCGCCCTGGGAGAACCCGGCGAGGATGATCCGGCCGGCGGGGATTCCGCGTTCGACCTCGCGGGCGATCAACGCCTCGACCGCGTCGGCGGACTCCAGCACGCCGGCGGCATCGGCGCGCCGGTCGATGTCGTCTAAATCGACGATGTCGTACCAGGCTCGCATCGCCATGCCGCCATTGATGGTGACGGGGCGGATCGGCGCGTGCGGGAAGATCATGCGCACGGCCGGCCAGCCGGGGCGGATCAGGTGCGGGGCGAGCGGCGCCCACCCGTCGCCTGAGTCACCGAGCCCGTGCAACACGATCACCGTTGCGAGCGGGTCGGGTCCGGAGGAGTACTCGACGGTCTGCAGTAGTGCGGGGGAAGTGGTCACGCACCCGATTGTTCCCCGGCGCTGCCGGCGGCTGAGCGCGGGTGTCTCGGATGGGAGGGGCGCTTGGCGTGACGGGCGTAGGCGCCACTGTGATACCCCCTGGACCAGACTTCGCCTCGGAAGGTGGTTCAGGGGGTATCCAAGCGGCCCGCTGAACCGGCCATCGCGCCTCAGGTCAGCGGACTGCTGCTCCGCGCACCCAGGAGCCGGCGTAGATGGCCAGGCCTGGGACCGTGGCCACGTCCACGACGGCGTTGGGCCTGGCCGGGTCGAGCAGCACGAGGGCGCTATCCGTTGGAAAGTTGATTCTGCGGGCCAATAGGCGGGTGCCATCCGGGCTCCAGGTCACAGCCTGCAGACCGGGAATCATTTTGGTTCTGCCGGTATCCGGGTCGAGCAGGCGCAACCCAATAATTCTGCTCTCGCCCAGCTCGTCGACTTCAGCGACCGCATGGGCGAACCAATCTCGGCCGAGCGCACCGACGTTGCCGCCGTCAGCGCCCAGGGAGATCGAGCGCTCCCTGCCCGCCTTGTTGCGGACCACCACTTCGGATGCGTCCTTCTCGTCGGCGGTGGTGTAAATCAATCGCCCGCCACTCAGGGGTGCCAGACCGTAGTAATCCTCCGCCGAGCGAAAGAGCAACTTCTTGGTCTGCCGACTCAGGTCGTAGGAGAAAAAGCGGTTGTCGTCCTTGCGCTTGGCTTCGTCGATGTCCTGGTAGTACATGACGCCGTCCACCACCAGTGGCTCGAAGGCGTGCGGCCGGCCGAGCCCCGGCACAGGTAGCAGCTCTCCGCTTCCGCTCACGACCGCCAACCGGTCCACGTTCTGGTCGGCGGCGGCCACGAGCACCTGGTCCTTGTCGGCGCTCACACTGGAGATCCGCTTATTCGTCGTGATGCGGTCGATGGCGAACGGCTGGAAGCGGATCGCGTAGACGTCGGCAAAGAGCGGGTTGTTCTCGGCGCTGGCCAGCACGTACGCGTCGTAAGTTGGAAGGTCACGCGCGAGGGGGGCCGCCGGGCTGGACGTGAGTGCGTCGCCGGAGTCGGCACCGCAACCGGTGAGAAGGGCCAGGGACGCGACTGCGGCGGCGAGCCGGAAGCGCACGTTGAGGATGGGCATAGCGGCAGTCTCTCAGGATGCCTGGCGGAAGGCGTGCAGCTGGAAGCTGCCCCTGGTCGTCTTCAAGTCAGCTGCCCGGCAGCGACCCAGACATCGGGAATCCAGGCGGTGCTCTA
Source organism: Sporichthyaceae bacterium (assembly GCA_052388275.1). Lineage (GTDB taxonomy): Bacteria > Actinomycetota > Actinomycetes > Sporichthyales > Sporichthyaceae > JBQTII01. Next base: position 25,388 of record JBQTII010000068.1, read on the forward strand.
GCCTCGGCGCATGTCTTCCACCGTCTTCTTTGATATCGCCATCGGCGGCCAGAGCGCCGGCCGCCTCGTGTTCGAGCTGCGCCCGGACGTCGTTCCGCAGACCGCGGAGAACTTTCGCGCGCTGTGCACGGGGGAGAAGGGGTTCGGGTTCTCCGGCTCGGCGTTCCACCGGATCATCCCCGGCTTCATGTGCCAGGGCGGGGACTTCACCCGCGGCAACGGCACCGGCGGCAAGAGCATCTACGGCGAGAAGTTCAAGGACGAGAACTTCACCCTCAAGCACACCGGGCGCGGCATCCTGTCCATGGCCAACGCTGGCCCGAACACCAATGGCTCGCAGTTCTTCATCTGCACTGAGAAGACGGCGTGGCTCGACGGGAAGCACGTCGTCTTCGGTGTGCTGACCTCCGGCGAGGAGACCCTCGCGGCGATGGAGGCTCAGGGTTCGCAGAGTGGGACCACCAAGGCGAAGGTCGAAATCACCGACTGCGGCGAACTGCCTGCAGCCTGACCGAGGGCACCGTGGTGAACGGGTAGCCAAGCTCGAAGCTCGCCTCGGGGAGAGTAGCCACTGCGACCGAGTAAGCCACGTGCACGCTCGATCTGTCCGGCTGCGCGGAGCCGTTGACGACGCGGGCTAACCATGTGCACTATAACCCTTGTTAGGAAGCGGCACACGGGAAGGCGGCAGCGCATGTCGGTGGCAGTCGACTTCGATCCGCTGAGCGCGACGTTCCAGCAGAATCCGCACGAGGTCTACGCGTCCATGCGCGAGCACGCACCGGTCCACTTCATCGAGTCCATCGGGGCGTACGGCCTGTTCACCCACGAGCTTTGCAGCTACGCACTCAAGCACCAGCCGAAGCTGTTCACGGCGAAGGACTTCATCATCAACGCCTTCGGTGAGTTCGATCCGGTGCCCGAGACCACGAACATGATCGCCCTGGATCCGCCGGATCACAGCCGCGTGCGGCGCCTGGCCAACAAGGCGTTCACGCCCGCGGTCATCCGCAGCATGCGCGCCGACGTCGAGGCCGTCATCGACGGCCTGCTCGACGACGTTGAGGCGATGCCGGGCCGCACCTTCGACTTCACCACCGACTTCGCCGCAGCGGTCCCGGCCAGTGTCACTGCGACCATCTTCGGCCTCGACCCCGAGGTGGGCAGCGGTGACTTCAAGCGCTGGACCATCGACCTGATCAAGGCGCCGAGCCGCTCGATCCTGCGCCCCGAGGAACTTACGCAAATGCACCGCAGCAAGGTCGAGGTGCGGGAGTTCTTCACCGCCGAGATCGACCGCCGGCGCAAGGATCCGGGCACGGACCTCATCTCGCACCTGGTGCGGGCGGAGGAAGAGGACCAGACGCTCACCGAGCTCGAGATCCTCAGCCTGCTGTTCATCTTCATCATCGGTGGCGCGGAAACTCCGTCGCACCTGATCGGCACCACGCTGTGGGAGTTGTTCTCCCACCCCGAGGTGCTGGCTGCGGTACGGCACAACCCGGACCGCTACGCGGACGTGCTGGAGGAGACGTTGCGTGCCGAGTCTCCGGTGCATTTCATCTTCCAGTCCGCGGCGCAGGAGTTGACGCTCCAGGACGTGATGATCCCGCAGGGCGCCATGGTGTTCTCCTTCATCGCCGCCGCGAACCGCGACCCACTCGTCTTTCGCGACCCGGATACCTTCGACATCGACCGCAACTCCAAGGCCGACCACCTGGCCTTCGCCCGCGGTCCGCACTACTGCATCGGTGACGGCCTCGGCCGCCTGATGTGCACGGCCGCTGTGCGCAAGGCGTTTGAGCGCTTCCCGAATCTGCGTCCGGTCAATCCGCCAGCCGAGCTGGAGTGGATGCCCTCGTTCTGGGTCCGCGGGCCACGCACCCTTCCCGTCGAGTACTGAATCACCCCGGAGGTACAGGCAATGCCGAATCCCGAGTCGCGAGCCCTCGACGTCGCGGTCCCGCACCTGAACGAGTTCTTCATTGGTGGAGCCTGGGTCGCGCCGGCGACGCCTGCGACCCGAGGCGTGGTGATGCCCTCGACCGAAGAGGTCATCGTCACCGTTCCCGACCCCTCGCCCGCCGATGCAGACGCCGCGGTCGCCGCCGCCCGGCAAGCATTCGACCACGGCCCCTGGCCACGGATGACCGTGTCCGAACGGGTGGCGGTGTGCCGCCGGTTCGGGGCGGAACTCGAGCGGCGGATGACGGACATGAACCGCGCCTGGTCGTTCGAGTCCGGATACACCAAAGCGCACGGCGACATGATCAACACCGGCGCGGGGCCGTTCGTCTGGAACAACGCGCTCGACATCGCGCAGGGTCTGCCGTGGGAGGAGCGGCGCACCTCGCCCGCGACCGACGTGCTGGTTCGACGTGAGCCGATCGGTACCGTCCTCGCGATTCTCACCTACAACGGCCCGGTCGTGCTGATGGGGATGAAGGTGATCCCCGGGTTGATCGCCGGCTGCACCTTCGTCGTCAAGTTCGCCCCGGACTCGCAACTGACTGCACGTCAGGTATGTGAGGCGGCCGAGGTTGCCGGCTTCCCCTCGGGGGTCTTCAACGGCTTGGCGGCGGACACCGAGGCGAGCCGGCACCTGGTCTCGCACCCCGGCATCGACATGGTGCACATGACCGGCGGTACGCCTATCGCGGTGGACGTCGTGACCCGAACCGCACCCAGGTTGGCTCGCACGGCGCTGGAGCTCGGAGGCAAGGCGCCCGCGATCATCTGCCAGGACGCAGACCTTGACGCTGTCCTGCCGACGCTCGTTTTCGGCAGCACCGGGGCCTTGGGCCAGGTGTGCATCTCGCTGCAACGGATCCTGGCCCCGCGTGCGCGTTACGAGGAGATCGTCGAACGTCTCGCGGCGCAGTGGAGCAACCTGAAGGTCGGTGACCCCTTCGATCCGTCGAACGACTTCGGGCCGCTGGCCAACGAGCGGGCGCTGGTGAGGGTGGAGAAAATGCTCGCCCGTGCGCTGGAGCAGGGTGCCAGGGTTGCCGCCGGTGGTCGGCGGCCGCCTCATCTGGATCGGGGCTTCTTCTTCGAGCCGACCCTGCTGCGCGATGTGGAGGAGAGCATGGACATCGCCCGCGACGAGGTCTTCGGCCCCATCGTGGTGGCAATCCCCTACGACGATGACGCGGACGCGGTGCGGATCGCGAACAGCACCACGGACGGGCTGGCGGCGTCGGTGTACAGCGCCGACCCTGACCGGGCTCTGGGGATCGCCAAGCAACTGCGCACCGGCACCGTCGCGATCAACATGGCGGGTTGCTCGCTGACCGAGCCCTTTGGCGGCGTCGGGACCTCCGGCTGGGGCCGCGAGTGCGGCGCTGAGGGGATTTTGGAGTTCACCCAGATCAAGCAGGTTCTCCTGCGCGGGTCCTACGCGGACTGACGCCTCGCCACCTGGGATGCTCAGCGGCGAGCGAGCAGGCGCGCGAGGAGACAGCGATGAGTGCGGAGCGGGACGTCACGGCCCGTTCGATCCAGTCCGGCATGCCGCCCAAGCGCGCGACGCTGATCGCGCACGGGACCGTTAACCATCGCTCTGCGCAAGCACGATGTAGTCGATCTGCTCGGCGCAGCACAGGTCCAACAGGTGCGGGTCGGCGCTTGCCAACGGCTCTACGGCGGCACGGGCCGCTTCGGCTGCGAGGCAATCGGCCATGCTCACTGCGCAGCGCGTGCGGTGGTAGCGGCGCGCGCGCAACCGGCCGGCCGCGGCGCCGAGCTTCGCCGTGATCTCCAACCCGTCGAGCAGACCGAGTTGGGCGAGGTCGAGCGCCGCTTCGTCCTCCTCTGCTCCGCCAGGAGATGTCGCCCGGGTGCACCTCGGTCGGGCCGACGGGGCCCCACAGGCCGAGGATCACGTAGGTGCCGTTGACGCCGGTCAGCTCCGACCCTTCGCCGAACGCGCCCAGCGCGCCGGCGGCCTCAACCACGACGGTCGGACCGGTGGGTCCGGAGAGGTCGTAGATCGCGGCCCGCCGCTCCTGCGCGGTGGTGCTGGACAGATCGAAGGTGGCGGTGGCGCCCATGGTGCGTGCGACGTCGAGCTTGCTCGCCACGCATTTGAGTTCCTCGCCGTCCTGCGCAACCAGGGGGTCAGCCTGCTGCTGGTCGAGCAGTACGTCACCCGGGCGCTGGCAGCCGCGGACTACGTGTATCTGCTGAATCGCGGTGAGGTGTCCTTCGCCGGGGAGCCTGGCGAGCTCGAAGGGGAGGACGTCTTCCAGCAGTACGTCGGCGCGGACGTCGGGCATGGGACGTCACTTCGAGGGGCTTGCCTGGCTCGACTCAGCTGAAGATGTCCGTCGCGGTAATCGCTCGAACACCGGGGGGCAGGTCGGTGACCAGTTCCCGCGCGCTGATCAGGATCTGTAGGTCCCCGGCCGGCGCCGGCAGGGCGGCGGATTTGCGCAGTAGGGACGCGACCACGGCGGGGGCGGACACCTGCCTGGTCCACTTCGCTTCGCCCACCAGGATCGGGGTGCGCGAACGACCAGCGAGGGCGACCACGTCGATCTCGTTGTGGCCGTCTGCGGTCCAGAACGGGCCGACAGCCACTACCCGTTCGCCGTACTCGCCCGCCGCTGCCGCGCGCCGGACCTGGGCGCGGGTCGCGGCCTCCCAGCGCCCGCCCTGGTGATCGTCCAGTGCATCGCCGAGAACACCCATGATGCCGGGCCCCAATCCGGCCTCGATCTCCGAGCGGTGCCGACCCAGCACGTCGAGATAGAAGGCCAGGAAGTTGTCGGCGATCCGGTAGGTGCGCCGTCGGGTACGCCCGGTCTCGGTTACTGGTTGAAGCCGCTCTACCAGGCGCAGCTCCACGAGCCGCTCCAGCAGACGGGTCGGGTCGGCGCGGATCGCCTGCTGGACCTCGTTGTGCCGGGTCGCGCCAGCGGCGATCGCGTGCAGGGCGGCGCGGGCCAGGCCGCCCCCTTCCGTCTCGGTCGAGAGCACCAGTTCGCCCTCGGTGAGCCGTCGGGCGCCGGGAGCGCCGGCCAACTCGGCCAGATTCTCCGCGACCGTGCCGTTCTGGTCCCACCAGGTGAGGTAGAGCGGGACGCCCCCGACGATCCCGTACACCGTGGCGCGTTCGGTTGGCGTCAGGTCGCGCAGGATCAGCGCGGCCCCCCGGGCGCGAAGGGGTGCACCTGCAGGGTGAGGTCCGCCCGACCGTAGAGCGGATTGCGCACTTCGCTGAGCTGTTCCATGTACCGCACGGCGGAGCCGCACAGCAGAATCCGCAGCTTCGTCCGACCCTCCCAGCGGTCCAGGAACGCGCGCAGGACGTTCGGAAGTTCGGGGGTGCTCACCGCGAGTTCAGGGAATTCGTCGAGGACGAGCAGTAGGGGGAGCGCGCTGCGAGGGCGCCCAATCGGTCAAGCGCGTCGTCCCAATCGCGAAACCCTCGGCCCCGATCCTGCCCGGTGTCCGGGAGCTGGGACGCCAGCATGGCGAGCTCAGCGGCCTCGGCCCGTCCGGCGCCGGTGTGCACCACCGCTCGCCGTCCGCCGGCGAACTGCCGGATCAGCGCGGTCTTGCCCACCCGGCGTCGTCCCCAGACCACGGCGAGGGGCTGCCCACGTCTGCGCCACCACCGGGCGAGGGCGTCGAGCTCGGCCATGCGATTAACGAACATGCATACAGCGTAACCGACGTCGGACGTCGCCGACGTCCTACGTCGGTTTTAAACTCAGGCCTGCGGGTCGATAAGTGCCTTGATGACATCGCCATGCTCGACGGCGAGCAGCGCTGCCTCGGAGTCCTCCACCTTGTAGCGGTGGGTGACGAGGTCGGCGAGCGGGAAGCGGTCCTGCAGCCGGGCCGCCAGTTGGACGGCCTGGTAGTAGTGCTTGATCTTCGGGAACGTCGCGCCGCCGATGGACTTGTTGCGCCAGGAGATGTCGCCCGGGTGGACCTCGGTCGGGCCGACGGGGCCCCAGAGGCCGACGACGACGTAGGTGCCATTGACGCCCGTGAGGTCCGAGCCCTCACCGAAGGCCGCGAGGGCGCCAGCGGCCTCCACCACGACGGTCGGACCCGTGGGGCCAGAGAGGTCGTAGATCGCGGCCCGCCGCTCCTGCGCGGTGGTGCTGGACAGGTCGAGGGTGGCGGTGGCGCCCATGGTGCGCGCGACGTCGAGTTTGCTTGCGATCGAATCCAGCACGACCACCTCGCTCGCGCCGCAGATCGAGGCCATCATGGCGGTGGCCAGGCCGACGGGTCCGGCGCCCTGGATGACGACGGTGTCGCCCGGGTGCACCGGGCGGACCTGGTCGAAGGCCTTGAGTGCGGTGGGCAGCGCGCAGCCCAGGGCGGCGAGCGCGAGCGGGTCGGCGCCGGCGGGCAGCTTGTAGAAGGGCTGACGGGCCGGCACCCAGACCCGTTGTTGGTAGGTGCCCCAGTTCGGCTTGTCGGCGTGCTCGAAGAAGGAGGACTTCTCGCACGGGGTCTGCTCCAGAACGGTGCAGGTGTAGCAGGCACCGCACAGCGCGATCGGCGCCCAGTACACGAGATCGCCCACGGCCACCGGCGCGCTGGCGTAGTCGGTGCTGACCCCGTCGCCGAGGGCCGCGATCCGCCCGACGCCTTCGTGGCCGAGGATGACGGGGAAGGGCAGGGCGCCGGCCTGGCCGGTGTAGAGGTGCACGTCGCTGCCGCACACGCCGCCGTACATCAACTCGATGCTCAGCCCACCCGGGACGGCAGCGGGGGTACCGACGTCGCGGATCTCCAGCTTCTTGGGTTCGACCAGAACGGCGGCAAGATTGCTCATCGGAACTCCCAGGTAGAACGGCCAGATTTAGACTATATGAATGATGACCCTGGTTTGCTAGGGTCCGAGCAGGCCCGTTTCACCGTCGAGCTCGGGAGCCCCACATGCATGCCATCACCGTGCCGGAGGCCGCGATCGCCCGCGGCCGCCTGATGGGGCTGGACAAGCCCATCGACCCCGCCACCACGGCGACCGTCACCATCGATTTCCAGAACTTCTTCGTCGCCGACGGCGAGCCGATGGGCACGGAGAACGCGCGCGATGCGCTGGCGAACGCGAACCGCGTCAACGCGGCGGTGCGCGCCGCCGGTGGACTGGTCGTCCTCTTTCAGCACTCCTTCGGGCCGACCGGGGAGGTGGCGCCCGCCGAGCCCCTGCTCGAGCAGGCGCTGCTGCCGGGCAGTGCGTCCTACGAGCTGCACCCCGACCTGGTGGTTGCACCGGACGACCTCCGGATGGTCAAGCGCCGCTCCTCCCCGCTGCACCCGCAGGCCGACACCGACCTGCTGGCCACGCTGCGCGCGCGCGGCATCGAGACCCTCGTGATCACCGGGGTGGCGAGCAACGGCTGCTGCGATTGCCTGGCCCGCGATGCGTTCCAGCACGGCTTCAACGTCGTGTTCGTCTCCGACGCCACCGCGGCGATGTCGGATGAGGAACACAACGCCACGCTGCTCAATCTCGCCATCTACTACGCCAACGTGCTCGACACCGCCGCCCTCGAAGCGGCCCTGGGAAAGGGGAGCGCGTCGTGAAGCCGTTCACCCGCGACTTCGTCGCCGACTACGACCTCGGTGACCCCGAGCTCAACGAGCGGTGGGACGAGCTGATCCCGGACCTGCACGCCAAGTGTCCCCTCGCGCGCAGTGAGGTCGGCGAGGGCTACTGGATCGTCCAGCGCTATGACGACGTCAAGCGCTGTGCGATCGACTGGCAGACCTTCTCGAACTCCTCTGGCTTCATGGTCAACCGCCCGGCAGGTCTGCCCTACTTCGCCCCCGGCGAGGTGGACCCGCCGCTGCAGACCGCTTTGCGCGCCGTGCTGCAGCCCTTCCTGACGCCTAAGATGGCCAAGGAGCTGGAGCCGACGATCCGCGCCCACGCGGATGCGCTGATCGACTCCTTCATCGGCGCCGGCGAGGTGGAACTGGTGAGCCAGTTCGCGAACACGCTGCCGCAGATCGTCTTCTCCGCCGAGGTCGCCGGCATGGACGCGGCGGACCTGCCGTACCTGATGGAGTGCTTCGACCTGACCGGCCCCATGGAGGAGCGCGGCATCGGGTTCGCCAAGGGCATGACCAAGATCGCTGAGTACTTGGCGGAGCGCCGGAACCAGCCGGCGCGCGGTGACATCGTGGACGCCCTGCTCGCCTTCACCCACGAGGGTTACACCGACGCCGACAAGATCGGGACGATGTCGCAGCTGACCATCGGCGGCGTCGGGACCACCGGATACGCGTTCTCGGGTGGCATGTACCACCTGGCCACCCACCCGCAGGACCGCAAGGCGCTCGCCGCCGACCTGAAGGCGATCCCGCGGGCGATCGAGGAGTTCCTGCGGCTCTACCTCGGCGCGCCGAACATGGCGCGTCGCGCGACGGTCGACACCGAGCTCTCCGGGGTCAAGATCGCGGCCGGGGACCGCGTGCTGCTGTCCTTCGGGGCGGCAAATCGTGATCCCGCCGCGGTCGAGGGCGACCCGAACGTCGTCGACATCACCCGCAAACCGATGGGACACCTCGGCTTCGGCGCCGGCGTGCACCGTTGCGTCGGGGCCTCGTTGGCGCTGGTGATCCTGCGCGTCGGCTTCGAGCAGTTCCTCACCCGGATCGGGGAGTTCCGAGTCCCGGAGGGCTTCGTTCCGGTGCACGAGACCGGAAATGTCCGGCACATGAGCGCGCTGCCCCTGCTGTTCGCGCCCGGCGGCACCGGGGCACGGTGATGGACGCCGAGGCGCGGATCGGCGCGTGGCTACCCAAGAGCGAGTGGGCCGGTGAACTGAGTGAGCGTCACCCAGCGTTTGCCGAGGGCTACGCGCGGGTCGGCGACGTGCTCAGCGCCGACGGCCACCTGCCGGCGAAGTACAAGTTGCTCTTCGCCGCGGCGATCGCGGCGGTGAAGCGGGACCGGGACCTGGTCGCGCACTTCGCGGCGGCCGCGGCTGCCGCGGGCGTCAGCTCCGACGAATACGACGGGACCTGCGTGGGTCTGCTGATCTCACGGGGCGTCACGCCGCACCAGCTGCTCACCGACGTCCGCGGGGAAAACTTCCCCGCCACACCGGGGGCCGGCGCCGGCCCGGCCGATGCGTCGGTGCAGGGGGCGTATGACTACTTCACCTCCTACTTCGGGTTCGTGCCCGATTACGTCGAGCTGCTGGGGGAGCGCGCACCGCAGGCTCTGGAGGGCTACTTCCTGATGCGCGACGCGGCGCTGACGGGGACCCGGCTGGACAAGGCGGTCATGGAACTGTTGCTGTGCGCGGTGAACGCCGCCGAGTACCAGTCGCGGTTCGTGATGATCCACGCCCGCGGCGCCCTGGCCGCGGGCGCCAGCGAGGAGGCTCTGGTCGAGGCGTGCCTGGTCGCCCTGCCCTTCGCGGGCGTCGCCTCCTGGCTCCCGGCCGCCGAGGGGATTCTCGCGGCGCGGAAACCTGCCTGACGGCCCTGCTTAGCCCAATCCGAGGACAGGGTGCTGCAAGCTTTCGTGGCCGCGGGCCCACCCCACGAATTCTTCGTATGACGATTATTGGCTCTTCACAATCGAGGGTGTAATCGCGGCCAGAAGCCCGCCGAGGGCAGGGTCGGTGCGGCAGAAGGACACCGGTTGATGACCCCCGGTATCGAAGAGAAACTGGGCCTGGGCGAGAGGTCGCCGAAGCGAGGTGAGTAGATGTCAGAGAACAGGTACAGGTGAGGTTCATGAGGTGCCGGAAGTTGCCTCTGGCCTTCGGAATTGTCGGTGCTCGCGGGTAGGTTTGTGGGCATGGAGAACAGCGTGATCATCCCGGAACTAGAGGCCCTCGCGGGCCTGAAGGTCGCGGTCGAGCACGCGCTGAAACTGGTCGGGGACCAGGCCTGGCGCCTCGCGGAACCTGACGTGCTGGACCTGCTGCGACGCCACCACGTGCTCACCGCGAAGCTCGCCAGTCTCGGGTTGGACCTTGTGCGCGAAGCGCAGACGCGGGGAATGGCAGCGTCGAACGCGGCGACCTCGGACAGCGTTCGTGGCCACGCTGCTACGGATGTCGCCCGGGAACGCGAAGGCGACCTGCACCCTGGCGACGGAGCTGCACACCCGCTTCCCCGACACCCGGACTTGCCTGGCGGCCGGTGAGATCGCGGTGGAGCAGGCCCGGGCGATCACTGAGACCGTGACCGCCCTGCCGAAGGACACCGCAGTCGAGGACAGCGTGTGGGCCGAGGGGTTCCTGCTCGCCCAGGCCAAGGTCCTCGATTCGGCGAACCTGCGCAAGTTGGGCAAACGGATCTGCTACGCCATCGACCCCGACGGGTCGCTGGACTACGACGAAGCCGCCAAGCGCCGCCGGGAGCTCTCGATCACCGACAACCACGACGGCACCCACACGATCCGCTGGACCGACACGGACGAGAATATTGCCACGGTGAAGGCCGCGATTCAGGCTTTGGCGGCGCCACTTCCCGCCGAGGACGGCACACCAGATGCCCGCCCCGCCGGCCTGCGCCGCGCCGATGCGCTCATGGAGGTGTGCCGGCTTACCCTGCGGACCGGGACTCTGCCGCGCCAGCGCGGGGAACGACCCCACGTCCACATCACCGTCCGCGCCGACGACCTCACAGCCGCCGACGGGTCCGGGTCCGGGTTCGGGTCCACCGCGACCGGGGAAGACCTCACCATCGCCGTCATCAAACGCCTGTCCTGCGATGCGAACCTGACCGCGCTGCTGCTGAACCCCACGACCGGGGTGCCGCTGAAGGTCGGCCGGGATCACCGCAGCGTCACCCACGGCCAATGGATTGCCCTGGTGCAGCGGGACCGCGGCTGTGTGTTCCCCGGCGTGCGCCGTGAGGCGCTTGTTGATCTAGTGGAGGTGAGAGGCCTGCACCGGAGTTCTGTCGCAGCAGGACTGCGTAGCTGAGGGCAGCCTGGCCCGGGAGGTGTCGGGTCGGGTGGCAAGCGGCCCTGACAAAGCCGGAACGCGTCAGTACTGCCAGATGGTGCGGGTCCGGCGAGCGGGACGGAACGGCATACGAGAGGAACCGGCGTTAAAGCTTCTCAAAGATGCACCGGCTCGAACCTGGCGGATCTGGGCCGGAGGCGGCGCGCACCCGCTGGCTGTCGCTGACGAGGCAGCTGCGGGGAACTCCCCGGAGGTCATCTGGGCCTGAAGGGGAGGCCGTGATCGATGTGCTGCGAGTTGCGGGCACGGCGATGCCGCAGGAGCAAAGTCGGGTGCCTCCTCCGTCGAGTGATCAGCGAGTGAACACGGGAACCAGCCCGGTCCTGTCCCCGGGCCCGGCGCGGCCAGCGCCGGGTCGGGGCTGGGTCCACCGTCGGCCGATCGGGTCGGGTTGGGGCGGAGCCGCCGTAGTAGTCCGAGGTCGGGAAAGCCGGCCACATGGCCAAGGGCGGCAGTGGGATCGAGGAGTAAGGAGGCTGCAATGCCGACAGATGCGCCCCCGAACGGGAGCGCCACGCTGGAGCTGATCCCGGATCAGGAACGAAAGGGACCACTGCAGCGGGTATCGGAGATGCAGGCCAAGCTTCACCGTTGGGCGGCGGCCGATCCTGGCCGCCGGTTCGATGACCTGTTCAACCTCGTGCACGACCCGGCCACCTTATGGGTGGCATTCGAACGGGTCGCGAGGAATCGGGGCGCCCGCACGCCGGGCTCGGACGGGCTGACCGTGGCCCGGATAGAGAACCGGCCGGGCGGGGTCCCGGCGTTCCTGCACGACCTGCGCGCCGAGCTCAAGAGCGAGGCGTTCCGACCTCAGCCGGTGCGGGAACGCAAGATCCCCAAGCCGGGCGGGTCGGGCAAGGTCCGCCGCCTGGGGATCCCCACGGTGGCGGATCGGATCGTGCAGGCGGCGTTGAAACTGGTGCTGGAACCGATCTTCGAGGCCGACTTTTCACCGGCTTCTTACGGGTTCCGGCCCGAGCGGCGCGCACACGACGCGATCGCCGAGGTGTTCCACTACGGCACCGCCGGTTACCGGTGGGTGCTCGACGCGGACATCGAAGCGTGCTTTGACTCGATCGATCACACGGCCCTGATGGACCGGGTGCGCGCGCGGGTCAAGGACAAGCGAGTGCTGCGGCTGGTCAAGGCGTTCCTCAAAGCCGGGTTGCTCACCGAACTCGGAGACTACGAGGACACCCACACCGGCACGCCGCAAGGCGGCATCCTGTCCCCGCTGCTGGCCAACATCGCCCTCTCAGCGCTCGATGAGCACCTGAGGCGGGCATGGCAACCCGGCGGGACGATGTCGACCCAGATGCGACGCCGCCGACGCCGTGGCAAAGACCTGCCGAACGCGCGCCTGGTCCGATATGCGGATGACTTCGTGGTGCTCGTTGACGGGTCGGCCCGCGACGTCGAGACCCTGCGCGAGGACATCACGACAGTGCTCGCCCCGCTCGGGCTGCGGTTCTCCGCGGCCAAGACCCGGGTCGCGCACATGAGCGAGGGGTTCGACTTCCTCGGCTTCCGCATCCAGTGGCGCCGCAAGAAGGGCACCACCAAGTGGTATGTCTACACCTTCATCGCCAAACGCGCGTTCCGGTCGGTGAAAGCGAAGATCCGTGCCCTGACCCCCAGGACATCACAGCAGGACCTCGGGGCCACGCTGGAACGGATCAATCAGATCCTGCGTGGCTGGACCAACTACTTCAAACACGCCATCGCTCAGCGCACCTTCGACCACCTGCGTCAGTTCACCTGGTGGCGGATCGTGCGCTGGCAACGCACCCGGCGTCGCTGGAACTGGTCCGACATCCGCCGATGGCTCACCGACCACAACGGCCGGTGGAAGCCCATCACCGCGGACGGGATCGAGTTGTTCAACCCCGCGGCCGTGCCGATCCGGCGCTACCGCTACCGGGGAAACACGATCCCGACCCCTTGGACCCCGGCTGCTTGAACAAGCCCGACGGCAGAACCCGTGGAGAGCCGGATGCGGGGAAACTCGCACGTCCGGTTCGGAGAGCGGCCTGGGGAAACGGACCCGGAGCAATCCGGGCACCGCGCCCCAGGCCGACTCACCTGTACCCGCCCGCCCGCGTGGACGGACGCGCACAGGCGATTGAGGCGAGCGGGACCGAGCAGCGAGGAACGAGCGCTCGAGTTCCCGAGCCGATTGAAGCCTGTTGACGAGCCGGACTCCCGCGGCCTGTTCCAGCAGCGCGCCAATGGCACCTGGGGCAGCTACACCGAGCGGATGACCCCGCCCACCGCGGCCGCCATGTTCTACCGCGCGCTGGCCGGCGTTCCCGGCTGGGCGCAGATGGCACCGACGCTGGCCGCGCACGCCGTGCAACGGGGCGCCGACCCCTTCCATTACGCCCCGGATTGGGTCGCCGCCGTGGACCTGGTCGCCGACGTGAGCGCCGACCCGGCGCTGGCCGCGCTGCTGCCCGCCACCGGGACCACCGGCTGCGCCCTGGCCCCGGCGAACAACCTCGCCGGCGCGTTCGCCGGTGCAGCCGGCGCTGCAACTGGCGGGGCGCTGCCGGCGCAGGGCTGCACCCAGCCCGACCCCACCCGGGCCGGCGGGTGCCTGACCCCACGTACCGCCGCGCTCGCCACCTGGCTGCTCACCAACGCCGAGCGCCCGAACGGGACTCGTCGCTGGTCGGTGTCCTGCTGGGACGCCCACGCCTGGAACCCCGACAGCGACCACCCCCACGGGCGAGCCTGCGACGTGTTCCCCGGCCCCACCGGTCGCCTGCCCACTGGCGCGCAGCACACCACCGGCGACGCCCTCGCCGCCACCGTGCTCGCCTACGCCGACCGCCTCGGCGTGCACTACCTGATCTGGTCCGGGCGTATCTGGTCCGCCGACCGCGCCGCCGAGGGCTGGCGCCCCTACACCGGCGGCGGCATCTACGACCCCGCCGACATCACCGGCGGCCACCACGACCACCTGCACATCTCCATGCACTGAACACCCGAGCACCGGCCACCGAGCAAGCGCCGCAGCGGCCGATTGAGCGGCTCGGCCGTCAGACCTCGGAGAAGGGGAGGACTCCCGAGGTGACGAGTTCGAGCACCTGCCGAGCGGTCGAGACGATCGTCAACGAGCTGTGCGAGCGGGCTGGGGTGTACCCGGTGCCGCAGGTCGTCATCGGCGGTCGTAGCGGCGGGTCCGTCCACCGCCGCGGGCAGCGGTACGTGATCCGGATCGGGCGCCGACTGGCCCGCCGCGGCGGGCCGCGCCTGCGCGGAACGATCGCGCACGAGATCGCCCACGTCGAACACCAGGACCCGGGAGCGATCCACGAGGTCATCGGCGACCGGACCCACAAGACCTACGCCGAGACCGCCGCCCTGCTCGGGTGCGCGCTACTCGCCGGCACCGCCGCCGGGATGCTCACCTACTCACGCGGCTCGCGAGAGCTCGCCCCGGCCGCCGCCGTGAACACCACCATGATCCTCACGGTCCTGCTGCTGGCCGTCTATCTGCGCACCGGCCTGCGCCGCGAAGCCTCCTTCGCGCTTGCCCGGCGGCCCTGGGTCGAGCTGCGCGCCGACCTGCGTGCCGTCCAGCTCGTCGGCCACACCCCCGTGCTGGCCTTCCTCCCCACGGGTCGACTACGCCAGCTCAGCGAGAACGCCGCTGCTGCCGTCTTCGGCCGCACCCACCCCAACAGCTGTGTGCGCGGCGCAGCCGTCGCCTCCTACGACCCGACCGAAGACCCCGGCACCGCCGCCACCCGCCTCCTACGCGGGCACCCGGACCCGGACCAGAAGCGCGCCTGAACCGCGTCCGGCAGCAATCTGACGAAATATCAGAGCACATGCGGTACCGGCATAGAGGGGCGAGCATCGACACCGCCGAACACCCGCGGGCGGCGACAGCGCGCCCGAGGTGGCGACCTGCCGTACCGCACCGGGACTCCCCGTCAAGGCCGGGCACCACACCGGCCGGCGAAACTCTCTCCACCCGCCCCTGCGCTGCGCTCTGGGACTCCACCCCGAGGCTTTACCGCTCGCTGAGCACCCATCGGCCTTGACCGCGAGCCTCTACCGGCGCGGCGAGCAGGCCCTATCGGGCAGGCCACGGAAAGCCTGCCCGGCACAACGGCCGCCACCAACAACCACAGGGAGCAACGACATGAACGCCACCTACATCACGATCACCGGCAACCTCGCTGAGGACCCCGAGCTGCGCTTCACCCCCACCGGCAAAGCCACCGCCCGCCTGCGCGTCGCCGTCAACACCCGCTACCAGAACAACACCGGGGCCTGGGTCGACAGGACCACGTCCTGGCACACCGTCATCACCTGGGGCGCGATGGCCGAGAACGTCGCCGAGTCCGTCACCAAGGGTCAGCGCGTCGTGGTCACCGGGCGCCTGGAGCAGCGCGAGTACAGCAACGAGACCGGGGACAAGCGCACCGTGTGGGAGGTCACCGCCGAGGACATCGGCCTGTCCCTGCGCCATACCAGCGCCCGCACCCTGGACAAGGCCCAGACCGCAGCCGAATGAACACCACAGCGGCGCGTCCCGCCGGCCCCGGGCACATGCCGGGGCCGGCGTCGGCGCGCAACCGGTCGCGACCGGCGAAATCGTGGGACAATGGTGGGGTGAGCGAACCCGCCCGGATCCCCATCGTCGCCCGAGACGGCGACAGCGCCGCCGGCGCGGCTGCGCGGCTGCGCGCGGCGACCGCCGACAGCATCATCGCCGGGCTCGAGCCCTTCGAGTGGGACCAAGACGCCGCGATCGCCTACGAGGTCGCGGTCGACACCATCGCCATGGTGATCGGCGCCTATTCCGGGATGATCGCCGCCGAGGAACGCCGCGGCGCCCCAGATCAGGCGCTGCTGCGCGAGTGGGAGGACGCGATCACGCGGGCCACCCGCGATGAGCAGGCGTTGCCGGTGGACGAGCGGGCCGAGGTGGAGCGCACGACCGTCGCCTACACCGCGGAGCTGCGCCGGCTGCGCCAGCTCGCGGATGCCTGACTTTGACCTACAGCGCTACCGGCTGACCGAGGCCGAGCATCACCGCATCTTCACCGAGCGGATCGTCCCACGGCGCTTCGCCGACCTGACGGCCCAACAGAACCGCGTCGTGGTGTTCGTCGGCGGGCAACCCGGGGCAGGCAAGACCGCCACCACCAAGCGCGTGCTCAACCGCCTGCGGACCCGCGGGACCCCGGCGCACGTGTGCGGGGACCACTACAAGCCCCACCACCCCGACTACGACCGCCTCCTCGTCACCGACGAGCTCGCCGCAGCCGCCTACGCCCGCCTCGACGTCCGGGCCTGGCACGCCAAAGCCGAGAACCACGCCCGCGAGGCGCGCGCCGACACCGTCATCGAAACCGCGCTCACCGGCCCCGGCGGATTCAGCGAGCCCGCGGCCGCGTTCCGGGCCGCCGGGTACCGCATCGAAGTCATCGCCCTGGCCGTGCCCGAAGCCTGGAGCCGGCTGGGAATCCTCACCCGCTACGCCGCCCAAGTCGACCAGCACGGCCACGGACGCCTCGTCGAGCCCGCCAACCACGACAACTGCTACCACGGCATGGCCGACACCCTCGCCGGCATCGACACCGACCGCACCGCGGACGTGCTCGCGATCGAGCGCCGCGGCAACCAGACCCGCTACCTCAACGCCCTCACCCCCGACAGCACCTGGGCCGAACCGCCAGCGGCGGCCGCGACCCTGACCGCCGAACGCTCTCGCCGCTGGACCCAGACCGAGGCCCGCGCGTTCGCCACCGAACTGGCCCGGTTGCGCGACCGGGACGACCCGGCGCTGCGCGCGGCCGCCGACACCGTCGCCCGCCTCGCCGCGCCCTACCTGCCCCCCGGTGTCCGAGCAGCCACCCACATCGGTCGGGTCACCGGCGCACGGCCCCCGGTGGCCGAGCAGCCGGCGGCCCTGCATCCCGACCCGCTCCCGCGCAGAACGCCGACCCCGCCGGTACCGCCGGATCTACGCGAACCGCCAGCACGCGGCCTGCGGCTGTAGCGGCGCGCCGGGGTCAGCCGCGACATGAGTGCGACGATCAGGCCCCCGTCCGTCGGCGTGATCGCTGCGTTTGCCGGGATCGGTGGGTTTACCCATCGCGAGTAAAGAGCAGGGTGTCGTCGTACGGGCCCGGCACAGCCGGACCGACGAAACCCGGTGAAGAAGGGAGTCCGCGCATGCCCGCACCGGCCGTCAGCGCTCCGCCTCTGCAGGTACGCCGTGGACAGGACGTCTTGGTCCTGAGCGGCGAACTCGACGAGGCCACCGCGCCGCTGCTGCGTGAGGCGCTGGAAACCGGGCGCCCGGACCCGCAGCCCGAACAGGTCCTCGACCTACGCCGGGTAAACTACCTGGACAGCGTCGCATTGGCCGTGCTCTACGACCACGCCCACCGGCTGCGCCTGCTGGTGAGCAATGGTTCGCCCGTGGCTACCGTTGTCGCGATCAGTGGTCTCATCCACGCCGCCGCTGACGTGCAATTCCACCCCGCCCCCTGACCCGCTCCAGGTCCGGGTTGCGCCGCCAGCCGTCCCCGAATCCAAATCGTCGCGCAACTGACTTGCTGCCAGTCTGTAGCGGCGTTCACACCCCCGGCTCGCCCGGAGCGGCGCAGTTCAGCACCCGTTGGATCAGGTTCAGCCCCGTGCTCGGATCGAGGTGGCCGTCAAGGATCTCCTCGGTGAGGAATGCGCCGATGTCCGTCGCCACCTCGGCGGTCCACGGAGGGACCTGCCGCTCGGCCGATCGAAGCTCCGGATCGCCAAGCAGCGGTCCCCGCGGCTCCGCCGAATCAATGGTCACAGGCTGCCCTCCGCCCGCTCGACAACGACGGACTTGCCCACAGCCGTCGGGACGGAAACGCACGTATGTTCGTCGATCGACCCGCGCGCAGCCGAATGGCCGAGGCGAAGCGCCCTGGCGTAAGCCGCCCTCAACCGATACATGCGATGGCAGCGCCGCGGCGCTTGTGCAGTCTCGGACCCGTTCCGCCTCCGCTCGCCGCGGCGTCGCGTTCCCCGGCCACGGGAGTTCGCCGATCCGATTCGGGTAGCAGCCGCCCAGCCGTCGCTTCCGGCCGCTCCCGGCCAGGCGACCTGTTCCTATGGAGGCTGAAGATGATCACGCGGGAGATCACGGCAGGCGGCGACCTCGTGCAGGTGCGCCTGAGCATCGCGCAGACGGCCGCACCCGATGGACCGGTCAGCGTGGTGGGCGATTTCAACGGCTGGGATCCGCACGCCAACCCCCTGGCCGCGGCCGATTCGTGTGGCCTGCGCTGCGCGGCGCTGACCGTGCCAGGCGGGCGCCGCTACCGCTTCCGCTACCTGGCCGGCGACGATCGCTGGTTCAACGACGAGGCCGCGGACGACTACGAATCCAACGAATTCGGAGGGCAGGACGGGGTACTGGACCTGACCCTCCCGGTGCCGCAGGCACCCCCGGCGCACGCGCCCGACACCGCGAAAGAACCGTCCACCGCCAAGCCCCGAAAAAAGGCGACGGCGAGCGCCGGCGCTGGGGCCAAAAGGTGAGCACCCAGCACGCGGTGCCGCGCTCCGGGCTGGACCTGGCCTACCCCCGTTCGCTCGCGGTTTACGACGATTACGCCCAGGCCCAACGTGCGGTGGACCACCTCTCGGACCGGGAGTTCCCGGTGGGCAATCTGCTGATCGTGGGGACCGATCTGAAAAGCGTGGAACGGGTCACCGGGCGGCTGACCCGAGGCCGGGTCGCCGCTGCGGGGGCGATGTCGGGGCTGTGGCTGGGCCTGCTTGTTGGGCTGGTGGTGTCCATCTTCGACGACGGCAACGGCGACGGCGGCCAGGCCGCGGCCGCGCTGCTGGTCACGCCCCTGCTCGGCGCGCTGTTCGGGTTGGTGTGGAGTCAGATCGGCTTCGCCGCGTTGACCCGTGGCGGCACCCGCGATTTCGCCTCGGTCAGCCAGGTCGTGGCCACCCGATACGAGGTGCTGGTCGAGCACAGCCACGCCGAACGGGCCCGCGAGCTGTTGGCCGCCCTGCCCGACAGGGCGGGCGGAACCGAGCGTGGCTGAGGCGACGCGTCGAGCCAGGCGACGCGGCACCGGCCGCGACCGAGGCGGCGGCGCGGTTGGAGAACGCGGCGGTGCTCGATCCTGCGGCCGCGGTCCTCGGCCGCGTCGCAGAAGTCGTCGTCTCCGACCGGCGGGCCCGCGGGGTCCTGCAGGGCGACTGGCTGGGCCATCCGGCCCATCCGCTGTTGACCGACCTGCCGATCGGCTTTTGGACCAGCGCCTCGGTGCTCGACGTTCTCGGCGGACGTCGCGCCCGCCCGGCAGCGACCGCGTTGACCGGTCTGGGCGTGCTGAGCGCGGGGTCGGCACTCGCGTCGGGACTGGCCGAGTTTCCTACGCTGGATCGGCGAGGCCGCCGAGCCGCGGTCGTGCACGCGGTCTCCAACCTGACCGCCACCGCGTTGTACGCCCGGTCCTGGGCCGCGCGCCGCCACGGCGATCACAGGCTCGGCGTGGTGTTGGCGGGGTTCGGCGCAGGCGTGGCGACCGTGGGGGGCTACCTCGGGGGGCACCTGGTTTTCGGCGCGTCCGACGGCACGGGCGGCTAGGACGCCCGAGCGCCCCGACCGCGCCGCCACCATCGGCGCCTGCGGCGAGGCGGTTCGGTCTGCGGCGTTTCCTCCCGCAGGAGTCTGGCGAAGGCGGGATCGGAAGCGGTCGTCGCCGCCTCGATCTCGCGCAGCGTGGCCCTGTCGCGGGCCGAGAGCATCAGGACCGGCCCAGGGCGCGCGCCAGTTCGTCGCGGCCCATCTTCGACCGGCCCCGGATCTGGCGCCGCCGGGCCTCGTCGTAGAGCTCCCGGCGGGTCTGCGGCTTTGCGGCGCCGGTGCGCCTGCGCTGCGCCACCGCGGCGCCCTGCTCACCGAGCGCGCGCTTGGTCCCGGCGGGCAGGTGGGCGAGCGTGCGGCTCGACTCGGCCGCAGCCTGTGCCTTCTTTACGTTCTTCTTCGCCGCCTGGACCTGCCTGGCGGTGGCCATCAGCGCCCGACCGCGCGTTCGAGTTCGGCCTTGTTCATGCGCGAGCGGCCCTTGACGTTCTTCTCGCGGGCCTCGTTGTACAGCTGGTCGCGGGTGCGCCCGCCCGGCCCGGAGTGCGAGCGCAGACCCCCGCGCCGCCCGGAGGAGATGTCCTGCGTCGAGGTGCGGCTGGCCTGCTTGGCCTCGCCTGCTCGAGCCCGTTCCTTGTTCACCGTGCGGGCCGCGATCTCCTCGGCGGTGTCCTCCTTCTCGCCACGCTCGAGCAGGCCCTCCTTGACGTGGTCGTACTGGCGCTCGCGCTTGGCGCTCCACTCCCGCGGCATCTCGCTCACCTCGTCTTCGCAACCAGATTGTCCGACTGTCCGGCTACCGGACTGCCCCGACCTGCAGGAACCGACGTGCCCGTCGGGGGCTGCCGGTCGGCCGGTTCGCCGGCCGCCTTCGCCTACCCGAGGCCGACGGCGACACACCGAGCGGGGACGAGTAGCTCCGGGCGGGCCGAACGCCAACGGGCGTGTCGGGGCATCTCGACAGCCGCAACGGGTACTCGGCGGCCAGGGGAGTCCCGTTGCGTCCCCTCCCGGGGACCCGAATCGAATCGGAGAAAAACATGAGCGTGGCCGCGACGATGCTGGCGACCTACCCCAAGGACCTGGGCGGCATCGACCAGGAGCGCCTTCGCGCGTGCATCGAGGCGTGTTTTGAATGCGCGCAGAGCTGCACCGCGTGCGCCGACGCCTGTCTGAGCGAGGACGCGCTCGCCGAGCTGACCAAGTGCATTCGTTCGAACCTGGACTGTGCCGACACCTGCGAGACCACCGGCCGGCTGCTCTCGCGGCACACCGGCTACGACGCCAACCTGACCCTGTCCATGCTGGAGACCTGCATGGCCGCCTGCCACATGTGCGGCGACGAATGCGCCAAGCATGCGCAGATGCACGAGCACTGTCGGGTCTGCGCCGAGGCGTGTCGACGCTGCGAGCAGGCCTGTCGCGAGCTGATCGACGCCCTCGGCTGACCCCGCGGACCGCGCAGCCCGGTCACCCGGTTCCGGGCGCGGCCTTACTGCGGTCCATCCGGTCCCGGATTTGCGAGCCGCCGGCCTGGCGCGCGCACGAGGCGCAGCAGAAGAATCGGCCGTCCACCTCCGCGCCGTGCCCGAGAACATTGCACCCGCAGTGTTCGCACACCGGCGCGAGCGCGTGGATCGCGCACTCGAAGCTGTCGAAGGTGTGGTGGCGCCCCGCAGCCACCCCGAAGCTCTTGTCGTACTCGTTCTCGCACACCTCGCACGTCGCCATTCGTTGGACCTTCCGTAGCGAACTCGTTCCCGCGTCCTACCCCCGCCAGCGAGGGCACGCTGAGCATCGCCGGCTTTCTTTCGCCTCGCCTGATAACGCGCCGTCCGTGTCGGCCCGCGGCTGCACGATGTGCATCCTGGGCACTGCCGGAGCCGACAGAAGCCTGCCGCGCTGCGCGGCGCGATGTGGTCTGGAAAGTTCCTCGCCGTTCGGCCGAGCCCGCCGCGATCTCCGTATCCCCGGCGCGGTCGGGCCCACCCCACCACGGTTTGCGCCGGTTCTCGGCCGTCCGCGCGGCGGCAGGCGCCGGGGGACCGGACCAAGCGGCTTTCTCGGGCCGGGGCGGCGGGTCGCGTCGCGGGAGCGGGGTAGGGGCGGGGCGGAACCAGGATCGCTACTACACGACGAGGAGATTCGCCATGACGACGATCGAGACCGGGAACGTCACCGGTACCCAGGACAAGGACTACAACATCATCTGGTTCACCGAGTCGTGTCTGAGCAACACGCTTCGGATGGAGACCTACATCGCCGACGCCGAGCGCGCCGGGGACGGAGAACTGGTGGAGTTCTTCCGCCGGGCCCAGAGCGAGAGCCGCAAGGGAGCCGAGCAGGGCAAGCGCCTGCTTGCCGCCAGACTGGCCCAGTAACCGCCCGACCAATGAGCAACGGCAACCGGGCAGCCATCGACCGCCGTGCTCGGCGCGGACGCCGCGTGCGTGCGGGCACCGAACCCGCCAATGCCCGCACGGCGCCGCGTCTGCGGGCCGTGCTGGCGGCTGGCGCGCTGCTGTTGTTCGCTGGGTTCGCGTGGAGTTTCTTCGCGGTGAGCGGCGGCACGGGCACCAACGTTGCCGGCGCGATTTGTCTACTCGT
This sequence comes from Sporichthyaceae bacterium, assembly GCA_052388275.1. GTDB lineage: Bacteria > Actinomycetota > Actinomycetes > Sporichthyales > Sporichthyaceae > JBQTII01. The sequence continues at coordinate 47,579 of JBQTII010000068.1, forward strand.
GGCCGGCAGCGCCGCCGTGGATCTCACCCTGCTGCTCATACGCGCCCGTCGAGGCGACTACCGCGAAAATTGACCAGAGAGCGACGCCTAACAACGTGCTCGACGAGTCGGACTATGAGCGGCGCCGGAAACTCGGGCTGGACTTTAGCGGGCACTGGGCGACGGCCGTTCGCGGCTGCGGTATGCCAACGGATTCGGGCGGGTAAGCCGAAGTTATTCGCGCCGGTCTCGGTAGCCGGCGCCCGGACATCGGAGCATCGCATGGCGAAGTCACGGACATCGGCTCACGCCTCGACCGATCGGCGTGGCCATCTGCTGCAGATGGCCGCCGCCGCCGTGGGTGCGGTCTTCCTGCTCGTCGGCATCCTCGGTTTCATCCCCGGCATCGTGACCAACTACGACGAGCTGCAGTTTGCCGGACACGACATGGATTCGGAGATGGCGGAGCTGCTCGGCCTGTTCCACGTCTCGGTGTTGCACAACCTGGTGCACATGGCCTTCGGGATCGGGATCTTGATGGCGCGCACCGTCGCCGGTGCCGCTGCCTTCCTGATCGGCGGGGGCATCGTCTACGGCGTCGTGCTGGTCTACGGCGCGCTGGTCGATATGGACAGCGACTGGAACTTCCTGCCCGTCAACGAGGCGGACAACTGGCTCCACGCCGGGCTCGCACTCGGCATGATCGGCCTCGGTGTGGTGTTGATGCCGCGGTCCTTGCCGACCGAAGACAATCGCGCTGTCTGATCGTGCCCGCGTCACGCCCGTTCGCGGTCGCGCGTCGAGCTAGCGCTGGGGCCACCCGCTTGATCGTGGAACCTGCGCCTCGAACGCTCGACGGTCATGGCCCCATCCGGCGTGGTTCAGTCGCTGTTTCGCGATCGTGTGTCGGCGCCAGTTCGTGGTGGTAGTACAAGGTTTCGTGGGGTAGTACAAGGTTTCGAGGGGTAGTACAAGGTGCAGTCGAAGGTCGGAGGAGCGCGATGGGTTCCCAGGACGACAACCTCAGCATGGCCACCCATGAGCGGGTGGGTTCGCTGGCGACGAGCAAGGCGAGTGCCAACCGGATCAAGGCAGAGGGCGTCACGCGGACTGAGCTCGGCGAGCAGCAGCGCGTCGAGATGGCGGATGCGCTGACGTTGATCGAGAGCTGGCCGACGGCACCGAAGAAGGCGGCCGAGAAGATCCTCGACCACTACGGGCCGCCGAATGAAGCGACACCGACGAAGATGTTCTGGTACCGGGCCGGGCCGTGGAGTCGGATGGAGCTGACCGCCGACGAGGCCATTCACAACTTCCCGACCCCGCACACCGATTATCTGACGCAGTGGATCGATCACTCGGTGCCAGCACAGAAGGCGGCGGAACTGCTCGCCTTCGACGGCAGCGTTCTGCTCGACCGTACGACCGGGGAGCTCGGCGCTCGCTGCGATCACGAGGCCTACAACACCCTGACCATCAATCTCGCTGCCGAGATCATTGCCGGGACCAGGACCGTGGACGATGCCCGCCGCCTGTACGCCGAGACTGCGGCCGCCTTCGTTATGGGTCGGCCGGCGCCCTACGCGGAGAGCCTGCAGTTTGAGCCTGCCGCGCCCGGCACCGCCGCCGATCCGGACGAAAGCGTGATCGCCGGTGCGATGGCGCACCAACTCGGCGAAAAGATCAAAGACGCCCTTGGCATGGGGCGGGTTCCGCAGTGACCTGAGCCGTGGGCCAACTCTGGCTATGGAGCACCGCACGGGTCGAGCTCCGCGGCGGCGGGCAGATCCTTCAGCAGCTCCGCATCGCGGCTCTCACCGGCGAACAGCTGCTGATTAGCGATGCGCCACGGTCTCGGCCCTGCTATCCCCGCCGCCGAAGCCGTTCGCGTCGGCTTTCGCTCCGGTCGATCTCCGGGATCATCGCGGCGATCAGGAGGCAGATCCCATGGCGAGCAAGTTCGAGGTCTACGAGGACAAGAGCGGCACCTATCGGTGGCGGCTGAAAGCCGGCAACGGAGAGGTTGTCGCGCAAGGCGAGGCCTACGAATCCCGCTCCGGCGCGAAGGCTGGCTGCGAAGCCGTCCAGCGCGCAGCCGCGAGCGCCACCATTGTCGACGTCGCGGACTCACCGCCGGCGCCGAATCTGCACTTCGCTCGCTTGCTCGCCTTTGGCCGAAGAGCACCACTCGGGAGCGATGGCGAGCAGAGCAGCGGGTCCGCGGCCAGCGGCAAGCCGGGCATCCGCACGAACCTGGACTGCGCCGAGATGTGCGATCACCGGGCGGGTGCTGTCCGGCACACCGGCTACGACGTCAACCTCACCCGCGCGGTCCTCACGGCCTGCGCGACGGCCTGCCGGGCCTGCGGGACGAGGGGTGCGCCCGCCTCGCCGAAATGCACGGCCACTGCCGGGTGTGCGCCGATGCCTGCCACCGCTGCGAGCGGGCCTGCGACGAGCTGCTCGCGAAACTGGACTGACGTCGCCGACTCGCGGCGGCCGGGGGCGCGCTACGTTGCGAGCCCTCCGAGAAAGGCGCGGTTTGGAGGGGCTTACCGCCCCAGGCTTAGGCGCAAGCCGGTGTGGTCCAGGGTCGGCGGCAACGGCTCGGTTAGTTTTAGGGCCTGCCCGGCGCCCGGTTCGACCGACCGGCGACGCAGCACCGCCCGCAAGGCGAAGGACCCGACGGTCAAGACCAGGCCGCGGCCGGGGCAGACGGCCGGACCCGCGCTGAACGGGACCAGCCCTGCGTCGCCCGCGGCGGTCCCGTCGAGCCAGATCGCGGGCGCGAACGCGTGCGCGTAGGGGCGTGCCGGGTCGCGGTGGAAATAGGCGCTGGGAACGACGAAGGTCGTCCCGGCCGGCGCCCACCGGCCGCGCACCCACGCGAGTCGGGTGCTCTGGCGCAGGATCGACAGCGTCGTGGGCCACAGCCGCACCGACTCCAGTACCGCGGCCCGGGCCCGGTCTCCGCTTTCGTCGGCGCGCACCGCGGCCAGTTCGGCCGGGTGGGCGGCTAGCAGCGCCAGAGCGCGGTAGGTGGCGATCCCGGCGGCGTCGAAGGCGAACAGCCAGTGCGGAATCTGGCCGGCCACCTCGGCTGCGTCGGTCGCGGCGGCCGGGCAACCGCCACCGGCGGCCTCTGCCAGTGTGGCGGCGAGGCTGCCGGGGGCCGGGTCGCTAACCCAGCGGCGGCAGGCGGCCAGCAGCTCGGCGCGTTCGCCGGGAAGGGACGGCGCTGCGTAGGCCCAGTTGGCGCGACGACGAAGCCGGTCCAGCGCTGCGGTAATCCACTCGGCGTCGAGCGCGCCCGGGCCGAACACGATCCCGCGCGCGATCCGGGCCCACGTCGGCTCGAAGGTCGCCCAGTCCAGTGCGTCGCGACGAACCAGGTCGCCGATCTCGCGGTCCACGACGGCGGCGAACGCGTCCGCCTCGGGATGGCGCGGCGTGCCGGGGTGAAGCGTCCGCTCGTTGAGTGCACGCCTGACCGGGCGGGCGGGCGGGTCGGAGATCAGCAGGCCGTGCGGCTGGAAGTGCCGCAGCGCCGCGGTCTTCTCCGTGGTCGCGGCCGTGAACGGCTCCGGCGTGCACGCCAAGATCTCGGCGACGTCCGCAGCGCTGGTCACGACGGCGAAGGCCCTGCCGGGCAGAGCGAGCAACACCGGATGCCCGCGGTGGCGCCGCCGCAGCGCCGCGACAGTCCGCGCCGCGTGCGCGTCGGCGTCCAGGCGGGCCGCGGCGGCCAGCACCCAGGGTCGGCGTTTGATCATGCCTTGGGCCACCTGGGGGCCTAGAACCGTCGCCAGGACACGCACGGTCTCCACGACCGAGGCTCTGGGCAGCCGCTTGCCGCCCCGTCGGGCGGCAACGTCGGCGGCGCCCGGCGCCTGCGAAGCGACGGCCGCGGCCCGCCTCACTTCTTCGCGGCCGTGGCCTCGCCGCCCTTGCGGCCGGCCTCCTTCTTCTGCGCAGTCGTTCCGCCCTGCGCGGAAGACCCCCCCGAACCCGACTTTTCCCCGCCGCGGCTGGAGGCACCAGGAGAGTTCGCGATCTTTGCGGCACGGTCCTTAGACATGCCCTTGTCCTTCAACGCCTCGTACTGCTTGTCGTTCTTCACGGCCACGGCTACTCCCGAGATTGGTGAATGGACACCTCCGGGCTACCCACACCCGCGCTCGCCACCGGGTCGCGCGTAGAGCTGTCGCGGCGGGCCGACGCGTCCCGCCAGAGGACATCAGAAGGAGGCGCGCCGCCGGCTGCGCGCATGCCGCGCGGGCCCGCCGACATGGAGCCGCCCAAGAGGCGGTGCCCTTACCGAAAGCCGATTTCGTGCGCCACCGCAATCCGCGTCGGCAACGGTTAAGACCGCGCGCAAGGGACCCCGCCTAACATTGGAATCGCACTTAGCATGCGGAACAGGCGGATCCGTGGCTCCAAGTCGCATGCGCCGGATTAACTTGTCAGCGGGCGCGTCCGCGCTTGTGAGAACTGGGACCCAGCAGCCGCTCGACGTCTCGAGAATGATCGCGGTGGCGAACAGTCCGAAACCGAACCAGTATCCACCCGACGGGGAATACTCGGCCGTCGCGAGCGGCCCGCAGACCCTGCTCAGCATTCGCCCGTTGCACATTGAGCGATTAGGGAGCTAACCGAAGTCGCACCGAACGTGTCGCTGACGCGCCCCGGCGACGAGCAGCCTGCACGGGCCGCCAGCAGTTTGCCAAGGACTGCAGAGGGCAGCGGCGCGCCATGGAATTCGGCTACACGATGATGTCCGAGCAGTCCGGTCCGCTGGCGCTGGTCGGCGATGCGGTCGATGCCGAGGCCGCGGGTTTCGACTTCGCCGTGATCAGCGACCACTACTTTCCCTGGCTTCCCGAACAGGGCCACGCACCATTCGCGTGGTCGGTGCTCGCCGCCACGGCACAGGCGACCTCCACGCTGCCCCTAATGACGTTCGTGACCTGCCCGATCCTGCGCTACCACCCCACCGTGGTGGCGCAGATGGCGGCGACCACGGCGCTGCTGTCGAACGATCGCTTCACCCTTGGACTCGGCGCCGGGGAGAATCTCAACGAGCACGTCGTGGGCCGGGACTGGCCGCCGGTCGACGTCCGCCACGAGATGCTCACCGAGGCGGTCCAGGTGATCCGGCGGCTGCTCGCGGGCGAGGACGTCACCTTCCGCGGACGCCACCTCGACACTGCGTCGGCGAAGCTATGGGACCTCCCCACCCAACCGGTCCCGGTCGGAATCGCGGTCTCGGGCAGGCAGTCCTGCCAGCTCGCCGGCGAGTACGCCGACGTCCTGATCGCGGTCGAGCCCAAGGCCGAACTCGGTGCCGCGTTCGACGCCGCCGGCGGAGCAGGGAAGCCGCGCTACGGCCAGCTGCCGATCTGCTATGACCCGGACCCGGCCGCGGCACGCCGGCGCGCCCACGAACAGCTGCGCTGGTTCGGCGCCGGCTGGAAGGTCAACGCCGAATTGCCAGGGCCAAGCGCCTTCGCCGCGGCGTCACAGTTCGTGCGCGAGGACGACGTGGCCGAGGCGATTCCCTGCGGTGCTGACGTCGAAGCCGTCGTCGAGGCCGTACGCCCCTGGCGCGAGGCCGGCTTCACCCACCTTGCCCTCCTGCAGGTCGGGGAAGAGCATCAGAAGGGCTTCCTCGACTGGGCCGAGAAGGACCTGCTCCCCACGCTGCGCTCGGGCTGAGCCGGGCGATTCTCGATGCGCCAGCATGCCGACACAGCGATCGGGGCAAGGCAGCGCCATGACGTCGACTTTGCGCGCCCTCGTCCTGAACTGCACGCTAAAGCCTGGTCCAGCGGAGTCGAGCACCGAAAAGCTCGGTCGTGAGTTTCTGACCGCGCTCGCCGATCACACGATGTGGACGGAGAGGTGCTTCGCCTCGTGGACGAAAAGATCGCCTTCGGCGTCAGCACCGACGAGGGCGACGGCGATGAGTGGCCGCGGGTACGCGAGAGGATTCTCGCCGCGGACATCGTTGTCTTGGCTACGCCCATCTGGCTCGGTCAGCCGTCCTCGGTGGCGAAGATGGCGCTCGAGCGCCTCGACGCCGAGCTGTCGGAGACCGACGCATCCGGAAGGCCCACCATGTACGGCAAGGTCGCGCTGGTTGCGGTCGTCGGAAACGAGGACGGTGCGCACCACGTGTGCGCCGAGTTGTATCAGGCGCTCAATGACGTCGGTTTCAGCCTGGCGGCGGCGGCCGGGTCTTACTGGGTGGGCGAGGCGATGAACTCCCTCGCCTACAAGGACGCCGGCCCGCGGCCGAACACGACCGGAAAGGCGACGCGCACCGCCGCCGCCAACGCGGCGCACCTGGCCCACCTGCTGCACTCGGTCCCGTACGACCGCCCGTGACTCTGCTCGACCTCGGGCCGCATTTGTAGTCCGTCCTCCCACGAACGGCTCAGCCATCGCGCCGTTTTCGCCAACCGTCTGCGGGCAAGGGGGCTTCATGGACTTCCCGACCGGACATCGTCTTGACCGCATCGCTGAACCGTGGGGCAGCCGGACCCCGTACGGGCCCGGGGAGAGCTGGCCGGTGCGGGTCGACTCGTTCCTCGCCGACGGGGTCGGCGAGCCCGACGTCGAGGCCTGGGTGCCCTCGGCGAGCATCCTGCACTCCAACGGCGACGCCCTCGACATCGCCGTCGCGGGCGGGCGGATCGTCGGCGTGCGGGGGCGCGCGCACGACCGGGTGAACCACGGCCGGCTGGGCCCGAAGGACCTCTACGGCTGGCAGGCGGGCGCCTCTCCGGACCGGCTGACCCGCCCGCTGATCCGGCGCAAGGGCAAGCTGGTCGAGACCGACTGGGACACCGCGATGGACGCGGTCGTCACCCGCTCCCGCGAGCTGCTCGAGGAGCAGGGCCCCTCCGCGCTCGGGTTCTACACCTCCGGGCAGCTGTTCCTGGAGGACTACTACACCCTCGGCGTGATCGCCCACGGCGGCATCGGCACCAATCACGTCGACGGCAACACCCGGCTGTGCACCGCGACCGCGGCCGCGGCGCTCAAGGAGTCCTTCGGCTGCGACGGGCAACCGGGCTCCTACACGGACTTCGACTCCGCCGACGTGATCGCGATGTTCGGGCACAACATGGCCGAGACCCAGACGGTGCTGTGGTCGCGGGTGCTCGACCGCCTGGCCGGTCCGGAGCCGCCGAAGATCGTGTGCATCGACCCCCGCGAGACACCGGTCGCGCGGCACGCCACCGTGCACCTGGCGCCGATGCCCGGCACCAACGTCGCGCTGATGAACGGGCTGCTGCACGAGATCGTGGCGAATGACTGGGTCGATCACGGCTACGTCGACGCGCACACCGTCGGCTACGCCGAGTTGGCCGAGCGGGTGCAGAAGTACACCCCAGAGCACGTCGCCGAGATTTGCGGCGTGCCCGCCGAGCAGATCCGCGCGGCCGCGCGCGTGCTCGGCACCGCTCAGCGCCTGCTCTCCACCGTCCTGCAGGGCTTCTACCAGTCCCATCAGGCGACCGCGGCGGCCGTGCAGGTCAACAACCTCAACCTGATCCGCGGGATGCTCGGCAAGCCGGGCTGCGGCATCCTGCAGATGAACGGCCAGCCCACGGCAGAGAACACCCGCGAGTGCGGTGCGGACGGGGATCTCGCCGGGTTTCGCAACTGGTCCTCCGACGCACAGGTGGCCGATCTCGCTCGGATCTGGAATCTCGACATCCACGACATCCCGCACTACACCCCGCCCACGCACGCGATGCAGCAGATCCGCTACATCGAGGAGGGCACGATCCGGTTCTGGTGGGTCTCCGCCACCAACCCCGCGGTCTCCCTGCCCGAGCTCGCGCGGATCCGCTCGATACTCGCGCAGGACCGGCTATTCCTCGTCGTCCAGGACATCTTCCGCACCGAGACCGCACAGCTGGCCGACGTCGTGCTGCCGGCGGCGACCTGGGGGGAGAAGGAGGGCACGTTCACCAACGTCGACCGCACCGTGCACTACTCCGGCAAAGCCGTCGACCCCCCGGGTGAGGCCCGCTCAGATCTGGACATCCTGCTCGACTACGCCCGCCGAATGGACTTCCGGGACCGCACCGGCCGCCCCCTGGTGTCCTGGACGAATCCGGGCGAGGCCTTCGCGGCCTGGCAGGAGTGCAGCCGCGGCCGTCCGTGCGACTACACCGGGTTGAGCTACGAGATGCTGCGCGAGCACGGCGGGGTGCAGTGGCCGTGCAACGCCGAGAACCCCGAGGGCACCGAGCGGCTCTACGTCGACGGGCAGTTCTACGCCGACCCGGACTACTGCGAGAGCTTCGGCCGCGATCTGATCACCGGCGCGCCGATGGAGGAGACCGAGTACCGCGCGCTGAACCCCGACGGCAAGGCGATCCTCAAGGCCGCGGCCTACACCTCGCCCCATGAGGTGCCCACCGAGGAGTTCCCGTTCGTGCTCACCACCGGGCGCACGCTCTATCACTTCCACACTCGCACCAAAACCGGGCGGGTGCCGCAGCTGAACGCGGCCGCCCCGGAGGTGTGGGTGGAGATGTCCGCGGCGGACGCCGCCAAGAACGACCTGCACGAGGGCGACCTGCTGGAGATCACCTCGCCGCGCGGGGCCGTGCGGGCCAGACTGCGGATCAGCGGCATCCGCGACGGTGTGCTGTTCCTGCCGTTCCACTACGGCTACTGGGATCGGCAGGACGGGTCGGACCGGGACAAGTTGCGCGCCGCGAACGAGCTGACAATCACCGAGTGGGACCCCGCCTCAAAGCAGCCGATCTTCAAGACCGCAGCGGCGGCGGCGCGCCTCGTCCAGCGCGGCGAGGGTCCGTCGAAGGCGCCGACGGTGACCGCGTCCTTGCCAGGCGGCGCACAGCGTGCCCGCGACCAGCGGCGGCGAGCGCGCGATGGTCACCGAGGAGGTGCCGGCATGAGACTGGGGCTCGCCCTGGCGGAGCTGCACCGCTCGGAGAACGAACTCGCCCAACGCCTGCTGCACGCGGGCGAACGCCACGAGGCCGACCAGGACATCTTCCACCTCACCCGCGACCTGGCGGGCTGGTCACAGGAACATGTGGGGGCGATCGCCGAGCACGCCCGCCGCTACGACACCGAGCTCGACCCGGAGCCGCGCGAGGAGAGCTCCCTGATGAGACAGGCCCGGGAGAAGGTTTCCGAGCTGGCCGGCCGGCGCCCCGAGACGGGTCTGCTGTTGCTGGCCGACCTGCGCGAGATCTACCTCGCGGCCGCTGGCGTCTCCGTCGACTGGGAGCTGATCGCGCAGGGCGCCCAGGGCGTCAAGGACGTGGAGCTCATCTCCCTCGCCCAGCGCTGCCACGCCGACAACCTGCGCCAGATGCGCTGGGCCAACGCCAAGCTCAAGGAATCCGCGACTCAGGTCCTCTTGTCCTGATCAGTCGTTCTCGCGCTGGTCAGGTCGAGATGGTCATTGGGGTCTGGTTGAGGCCGATCGAGGGCTCATCCATGCGATGAAGGCCCGCGCCGCCTACATCGGCCTGCTCTGCTGACGCCGCACCCTTGAGCCGCACGACGGGCGAGAGGTCATCAGCATCCAGCACCTGCGTCTCGATGTCTGATCAGCCGACGACCGCTTCGATTGGGCCACCACGCGCTGCGGGTCAGTGATGTGCGGTGAGTGTTCGCAGTCCCAGCGCTCGGACCGCCTAGAATCTCTGCAGGGACCGAGCCTCGGAGGTGGTCGTGAGCGCGGAACGCAGCGACATGGTGGAGATTTCCCGCGCCGACCTCAACGCACTCCAGGCAGAGCTTCGCCGACTGCGACGTGAGGTCGGGCGGGTGAGTGCCAGAGAGTGCATCCTCGCAGATCCTGGGCCCAGCGATGATGCCCCGACGTTCACCCGTGAGCAACTCGGGCAGGCGTGGGGAATCGTTGAGTGAACGTGTGATCCGATTCCCGGGCACTTCCTGGGACGAGATCGAAGCACTCCCACAATCGGTCCGCTGGGGAGTGCAGCGTGCAATCTTTAGTTTGCTGGACGACCCCGTGCCAGTACTGGCCGAGCCGTTTCCGCAGGACGCGCCTCTGCGGGGAGTTTATGAACTCCATCTCCCCGCCGACTACACCACGATCTGGTACGTCGTCAGCGAACACGACGGGCGAGAGGTCATCAGCATCCAGCACGTGCGCCTCGAACACTGATCAGCCGACGGCCGCCTCGATGGCAGCCACCACCCGCTGCGGGTCGGTGATGTGCGGGGAGTGCCCGCAGTCCCAGCGCTCGGTGTGCCAACTCGGGTCGGCCTCGACCTTGCTGATCGTGGGTTCGCCGTGCGCGATCTGGAACTGCTCGCAGCGCAGGTAAATTTTGGTCGCCACCTTCTCCCAGGCGCCGGTGAGGTGGATGGGGTCGACGAAGGCGGCGAGGGGGTGATCGGTCATGCGGCGGTTGAACCAGGCTTGATCGGCGGGGTCCTCGATGCCGAACCCGGCGGCGTCGAACGGAGGCCCGGCGGGGACCCGCCAGCCCTCGCCCCGATCGGCAGCCTGGGACCGGAACAGCTCCGGCACACCCTGGCTATCGCCCATGAAGTCGAACATTGACTGACCGGACTCGGGCAGCGAGGCGTCGAGGTAGACCAGCGCAGCGATCTGGTCGCTCACGCGATCGGCGACGGCGGTGATCACTGTGCCGCCCGCGCTGTGCCCGACGAGGACCACCTCGCGCAACTCCTCGGCCTCGATGATGCCCACGACGTCCTGCACGTGTGTGGCGAAGCTGATGTCCGGCGAGAGCAGGTGCGCCCGGTCGCCCAGGCCGGACAGCGACGGGCTGAACACGCGCCAACCCTTCGCGTGCAGCGGGGCGGCCACGCGCGCCCAGCACCAGCCACCCTCGAAACCGCCATGCACCAGGACTGCGGTCTTCGGCGAGCTCATTGGGTGACCTCGCTAGCGCTCGGCCACCCAATGAGCGAACGCTGCAGCGTCTTAGTGATTCGCTCGCTGCGCTCGCTCATACCGAGACCTCCGTGGTCGAGGCGGCCCGGCTGCGCCGGCCGGCGGTGAAGGTGAGCGGCAGCCGGACCATGTGCCGGGTCAGGCCGGTGACGTACTCGGGGGTGAAACCGTCGGCGACGGTGAACTCCGGGATCCGGGTCAGGAACTGGTCGTAGCCGACGTTGATCGCCACCCGGGCCAGGGGCTGCCCGATGCAGCGGTGCACTCCCGATCCGAAGGCGAGGTGTTTGACCGAACGCCGGGTGATGTCGACCTCGTCCGGGCGCTCGCACACCGCCGGGTCACGGCTGGCGGCGCCGTAGGAGAGCAGCAGCCACTCCCCGGCGGCGATCTTGCGCCCGCCGATCTCGGTGTCCGCCCTGACGTGGCGGGCCATGTTGGGCACGCCGGTGTAGTGGCGCAGGAACTCCTCCACCGCCTTGGTCAGCCGGCTTCGATCCGCCACCAGGAGTTTGAGCTGATCCGGGTGGGTCGCGAGATGGTGCAGCCCCCCGGAGAAGGCGAACCCGGTCGTCCCGACCCCGCCGACGGTGAGCTGGCACAGGGTGCCGACCTTGTTCTCCCACGCGTAGTCGGGGTGATCGATGGCGAGCAGCGCATCGATGATGTCCCCGCGCGGCGGCTCCTGCTGACGTTGCGTCAGATACGCCTCGACGTGCAGGAAGCCGTTGGCGAAGCCCTGGGCCCGCTGCTCACCGGGCAGGTTGAAGTTGAAGCAGGTCAGCAGGTAGGGCATGTCGGCGGGGTCCATGCCGGCGATCAGGGTCGAGAAGACGTACTGCGGCACCGGCTCGGCGAACTGGGTGACAACCTCCACCTCACCGGTTTCGATGAAGGAGTCGATGAGCTGATCGGCGTACGCGCGGACCTTGTCCTCCAGGGCGGGCATGACCCGCGGGGACAGGAACGGGTCCAACGTCTCGCGCAGCACCTTCTGCAGCGGCGGGTCCGCTTCGGCCGGGAAGAACAACGGCAGCCCGTCCGGGCGGTTGATCTGGAACCCGTCGGCGGAGGAGTAGGTCTGCCAGTCCTTGGCGACGTGCACGACGTCGTCGTAGCTGTTGATCACCCAGTAACCGGTGCCGACCTCACTGCGCGCGACCGGGCAGCGGGCGTGCAGGTCCGGGATCACCTCGTCCCAGCGAGCCGAGAGCTCCGGGTCGTCAAGGTCGTAGTCCGTGGCGTAGTCGCGAGCGAAATCGGTCATGGCCAAAGCCTATGTATCTAGGGTTATCATGGCTATAGTCCCGCTCGCGAGCTGAGCAGACGTTCGGGGGCCGGAATGATCTCGGCCCCGTTCGTAGGCCGCCGAGGGTGGCCGGCCGATGGCGTGGCATAAACTGAACGACGAGCTGGCAAACATGGATCAGAGCCTCGTCAGAACTGGATTTGATGTACGGTGCTGCAGTGTCCGAACTCGTCCGCCGCGCGCAACCGGTAGCGGCCGAGCTGCTGACCGGCTTCCGTGCGCTGGTGGTGAATGGGCCTAGACAGGCCGGCAAGAGCACCCTTGTGCGACACCTGCAGGTGGGCCGAGGCGACGTGGCCAACCTCGACGAGCCGTCCCTGTTGGACCTCGCACGTAACGACCCGGTGCAGTTCGTGGAGCGATTGCCGCCAGGGTCCGCCATCGACGAGTTCCAACGAGCCGGGGATCCGTTACTGCTCGCCGTCAAGGCACGACTCGACGTCGACCGAACGCCGGGTCAGTTCGTGCTCGCGGGCTCTACTCAGTTCCTGAGTACCCGCAGTGTCTCCGAATCGCTCACCGGGCGGGTCGGACTCATCGAGCTGTGGCCGCTGTCCGCCGGGGAGCTGCGCGGGACCTCGGACGGCTTCCTGGAGGCAGTGTTCGCCGGTGCCGCCTTGGACCTGCAGGCCGAGCGGATGACGCGCGCCGAGTACGCCCGGGCCGTTGCCGTCGGCGGCTTCCCCGAACTTGCGCTCGGCCCGGGTACCTCCCGTTTCCGGTCGACCTGGTGCGAGGCGTACCTGCAGACGGTCACGGCGGTGGCGAACCTGGCCGGGGTGGCACCGGTAAGACGACCGAACGCGATCCTGCCGCTGCTCAGCCAGCTCGCCGCTCGTAGCGGCGGCGAGTTCGTTCCCGCCGATCTCGCCCGCGATGTGCTGCTCGATCCCGCGACCGTCCGCGACTACGTCGACGTCCTGCGCACCCTTTATCTCGTGCGTCTGCTGCCGGCGTGGAGCACCAGCCATACCGGCCGGGCTAAACGGCGCAGCGTGGCGCACCTGGTCGACACCGCCTTGGCCGCACATCTGCTCGATGCCCACGCCGACGACCTCGTCGATCCGACCTCGACCTGGCTCGGGCCGTTGCTGGAGTCCTACGTCGTCAACGAGGTCGCCAAGCAGGCGAGCTGGGTGCAGCGCCCGGTACGGCTCAGCCATTACCGCGATCGTGATCAACGCGAAGTCGACCTGATCCTTGAGCGTGGGCGTCAGGTGGTGGGGATCGAGGTCAAGGCGAACTCGACGCCGGTGAGCGCTCACGCGAAGCATCTGGCCTTCCTGCGCGACCGGTTGGGGGATCGGTTCGTCGCGGGGATCGTGCTGCACACCGGCACGCATCGGCTGGCGTTAGGAGACCGTCTCGCCGCTCTCCCGGTGTCCGCGCTCTGGACGTGACGCGTGCCGAGCGAAATCGGTTATGACCAAGGGGCTATGTATCTAGGGTCATCATAGCTATAGTCTCCGCCCAGAGAATGTCGCGGATCGACTCGCCACCTCGGCACGCGATCGACGGCGGCCGGACCGGGTCGTCGATCCTGCACACACGGACTCAGGGAGCAGATATGGGCCGGGTATCGGGCAAGGTCGCGTTCATCACCGGGGCGGCCCGGGGGCAAGGTCGGGCGCACGCGTTGCGGCTCGCCGAAGAAGGCGCGGACATCATCGCCGTCGACCTGTGCGGGCAGGTAGACGGCGTCCCCTACCAGATGGGCACCGCCGAGGATCTGGCTCAGACGGCCAAGGAGGTCGAGGCGTTCGACCGGCGCATCGTGACCGCGGCGGCAGATGTCCGTGACCTGTCCGCGATGGCGGCGGCGGTCGAGGCGGGGGTTGCCGAGCTGGGTCCGATCGACATCGTGGTCGCCAACGCCGGAATCTTCACCACGGCGCTCACCGCGGACATGTCGAGCAAGATGTGGCAGGACATGATCGATGTCAACCTGACCGGGGTCTGGACGGTCGTGCGGGCCGCGCTGCCGGGCATGATCGAACGCGGCGCCGGCGGTTCGCTGGTGCTGATCAGCTCGACCGCCGGAATCAAGGGCTTCCCCGCGCTGGCGCACTACACAGCGGCCAAGCACGGTGTCGTCGGGTTGATGAAGGCGCTCGCGGGCGAGGTCGGCCCGCACCGCATCCGCGTCAACACGATCCACCCCAGTGCGGTTGACACCAAGATGATCATGAACGAGACGATGTACAAGCTGTTCCTCCCGCATCTGGACAATCCCGGTCGCCAGGAGTACGGCGAGATCTTCCAGACGTTGCACCTGCTGCCGGAGCGCTGGGTGCAGCCGCGGGACATCTCCAACGCCGTGCTGTTCCTGGCCTCGGACGAGGCGCAGTTCATCACCGGCCAGCAGCTCAAGATCGACCTGGGCTTCTGTGAGAAGTGATCCCGGCGGGGAGCATGGTGTGGAGCTGACCTTGCGTGAGGTCCGGGATCGGATCGCGGCCCAGATCGTCGGTCGCCGTCACGAACTGAACCTGACGCTGGCTGCGGTCGCCGCCGGGCGCGACATCGTGCTTGAGGGGCCACCGGGAACCTCGAAGAGCACGCTGGTGCGCGCCATCACCCGCGAGTGGGGCATCCCCATGCTGTTCGTGGAGGGCAACGCCGACCTGACCCCGGCCAAGATCGTCGGCCATCACAGCCCGGCGCGAGTGCTGCGTGATGACTACAACGCCTCGACCTTCGTGGACGGCCCGCTGCTGGAGGCAATGCGCGCGGGCGGGTTCCTCTACGTCGAGGAACTCAACCGCGCCCCGGAGGACACCCTCAACACGCTGCTCACCGCGATGGCCGAGCGGGCGATCGCCGTGCCGCGGGTCGGCACGGTCATCGCCGCACCGACCTTCCGGATCATCGCATCGATGAACCCTTACGACAACGTCGGCACGACCCGGCTCTCGGCGTCGATCCACGACCGCTTCTGCCGGCTGTCGGTGGACTATCAGGACGAGGAGGCCGAGCGCGCGATCGTCGCGCTCCGGGCGCCGTTGGCGGATCTGGACCCCGAGCGCCGCACCCGGCTGCTCGCCGACTGCGTGGCGCTGACCCGCGCGACCCGCAGACACCCCGACATCCGCCAGGGCAGCAGCGTGCGCGGCGCCATCGACCTCGCGCTGATCACCGCGCGGCTAACGGAACTGGCCGACGGCGACGATCAGTACGCCGAGACCGTCTATTCCGCGATGACGGTCGCGCTCTCCGGCCGGATCCACGTCGACGACGTCGCCGGGACGACTCCGGAGGCCATCCTGCGAGAGATCTGGCAGGACCACTTCATCCTCAATCCCGCGATCGCCAAGCCGGGTTGAAGATCACTGGTCACGGACGGCCCCGTTCGCGCCGACCGGCGCCCCGGCCCGCGCATCCCCCTGGCGCCACTACGCCGTAGGCCCAAGACTCTCGACGCGCAGCCCGTGCTGCACCGCGGGGATCGCCCGGGTACCCCCGCGACCCCCGGTGGTGCGGGCGAGGGGAAACTTCCTGCGCGTGCCGGTTCCGCGCCAGGTTTCACCGACGAGGCCGGCGCGATCGAGGCGGCCCCGGCCGGCGCTGCGCCCGATCCCGCGCTGCTGGCCCGGGCCCGCGAGATCGCGGCCCGGCTCTCGCTGCCCCGACCGCCGCGCCAGGCCGCTGCGCGCCGCGGATCGGGAGAGCTGATGAGCGTTCCGTGGCGAGGCAGCGGCGACGAGATCGACCTGGACGCCTGCGCGGAGACCCTGCTTGGGAACCCTCGCCCCCGCGACGAGGACATCGTCGTACGCGAGTACGTGCGCCACCGGCGCACCGTCGTCCTACTGGTCGACGTCTCCGGGTCGATGCGCGGGGAACGAATCCGCACCGCGGCCGCCACCGTCGGGGCGTTGGCGGGGGAGTTGGCCAACGAGCGCCTCGCCGTCGTCGCGTTTGGTTCCGATGCCACGGTACTCGCGCGCTTCGGCGACCCGATCGAGGCGCCCCAGCTGGTCAGCGCGCTGCTGCGCATCCCCGCCCGCGGCCTGACCAACGTGGAATTCCCGCTGCGAGTCGCCCACGATCAGCTCGCCCGCAGTCCGCTGCGTGAATCGCGGGTGCTGCTGCTCTCGGACTGCGTCCACAACGCCGGGCCCGACCCGCGCCACGCGGCGAGCGCCTTGGCCCGCTTGGACGTCCTGGTCGACACCAGCGACGAACACGACCTCGACCTCGCCCGCGATCTTGCGCGCCTGGGGCACGGCCGCGTAGCCCCCGTGGCCTCCTACCGCGCCGTCGCGCCGGCGATCAGCCGCTTCTTCGCGAGCTGAGGCGCGTAATGGTCGCGATGTGCCCGTCTACGTCGTAGCGCAAATCGTTCAGAAGGAGTCCTGTGGTCGCGGGTGTCCGGGCTCACGGCGGGCCGACACGAGGGGGCTGTCGCTTGCGGTCACTCATGAATATGATGACCATCATTATGGCGACTCAGTCCCCGATCGCGGCGGTCTCCGGAACAGCCGTTCGGGCATCGGTCGAGGTCCGCTCCGAGGTTCGGGCATTCCTTGCGCAATGGCAGGCCGAGCGCGCGTTCCCGGCTCGCTGCGATGCGTGGTCCCGCTACCCGGACCTCGACTTCAGCCGGGCCCTCGGGGCCCGCGGCCTGATCGGCATTACCTGGCCCGAACCCTTCGGCCGTGGCGCGTCCTACGTCGCCCGGTTGGCGATGACGGAGGAACTGTTGCGCGCCGGTGCGCCGGTCGCGGCGCACTGGATCGCCGACCGTCAGATCGGCCCGGCGATCCTGCGCCACGGCACCCCCGAACTTCAGGCTGAACTGATGCCGCGGATCGCCGCGGCAGACGCGCTGTTCTGCCTGGGGATGAGCGAACCCGACGCCGGGTCCGACCTCGCGGCCGTGCGCACCCGAGCCGTTCGGGACGGCGATGCCTACCGCCTGACGGGCCGCAAGATCTGGACGACCGGCGCGCACTTCGCCACCCACATCTACGTCCTGGCGCGGACCACGCCGGCGGACCAGGTCAGCCGCCGTCATGAGGGGCTCTCGGAGTTCGTGGTGGACATGGACTCCCCCGGCATCGAGGTCAGCCCGATCGTCGACATGGCTGGGCATCACCACTTCAATGAGGTCACCCTCGACGACGTGGTGGTGCCGGCGGGGCGCCTGCTCGGCACCGAGGGGCAGGGGTGGGCGCAGGTGACTGGCCAGCTCGCCTTCGAACGCGGCGGCCCGGAACGGGTCCTGTCCACCTATCCGTTGCTGCGCCGGGCCATGGCGGCGCCGGCCGTGGCGCAGGACGCGGCCCTGACCGGGCGCCTGGGTGAGCTGGTCGCCCGCCTGGCGGTGCTGCGCCGGCTGTGCTTCGAGATCGCCCGCGCCATGGACGCCGGCAAGGTCCCGATCCAGGACGCGGCCACCTGCAAGTACCTCGGCAACCGCTTCGAGCTCGACGTCATCGAGTTCGCCCGGGCGGTGCTCGCCGCCGGCGCCGAGGAACTGCGCGCGGCCACCGAGGACGCCCTGCTCGCCTCCCCGGGCTTCGGGATCCGCGGCGGCGCGGCCGAGGTCTTGCTCTCGATGATCACCCGGGCGGAGCTGAGCTCATGACGTCCTCGGCGCAGGTCGCGAACCTGGTCGCAGACCTGCGAAAAGACCGCGCCATCGGCGAGGCCGACCCGGGCCTGTGGGACACCGTCCGTGCGCTGGGGCTGCCTGGGATCGGCGTGGCGGAGGACCGGGGTGGCTCCGGCGGCACCATGGCGGACCTTGCGACCGTCGTGCTGGAGTTCGCCGCGCGTGGGGTCCGGTTGCCGATCGCGGAGACCGCGATCGCCGGCTGGGTGTTGCAGAACGACCGTGATCGGCGGGGCGGCGCGGCCACCGTTGCGGTGTTGGACGACGCTGTGGTCGCGGGCGGCCGGCTGAGCGCAACCATTCGGGGCGTGGTCGGGTGCACCGTTCCCGGGCACCTCGTGCTCCTGGTGCGCAACCAGCCCGCGCCGCTGGTCGTGGACACCGCGAGCGCCGGCGTCCGCATCGTGGCGGGCGTCGATCTCGCGGGCACGGCAACCGACGAACTTCACCTGCGCGACGTGCCGGTTGTGGAGGTCGCGGCCGACGCGCAGGAAGCGTTGGCGCGCCTGGCGGTGCTGCGCGCGGCGGGCCTGGTCGGTGCGGCCCGCGGCGCCTACCACCTGACGAGCAGTCATCTGCGGACCCGCGAGCAGTTCGGTAAGCCCCTGGTCGCGATTCCCATCGTCGCCACGTCCCTGGCCTCGCTGCGGGTGGAGTTGCTGCAGGCGCAGACCGCGCTGACGATGGCGGTCGAGGGTGCGCAGTCCACCGCCGGTGGCCGGGCAACGGCTGCCGCCACGGCCGCACGGATCGTGGCCGCGAGTGCGGCCACCGGCATTGCCGGCCGGGCCCATCAGTTGCACGGCGCGATCGGCACCACGGCGGAGTACGCCCTGCACCACCTGACCCGGCTGCTCTGGGCCGGACGCGACGTCGATCTGCCCGAGCCCCACTGGGCCGCGCAGCTCGGCTCGCAGGCCCTCGAGGCCGGCGAGGAAGACGTCTGGGACACCCTGACCGCACCAGAACCTGATTTGTCATCAGAAAACTCCACCCCTGCAGAGGTGACGTCATGACCCAGGCCGTGATCATTGACGGTGTCCGCTCCCCGATGGCGAAGGGAAAGCCCGGTGGCGCCCTGTCCGGCCTGCATCCGGCCGCCCTGCTCGGATCGGTGATCACCGCGCTGCTGGAGCGCACGGGCATTGATCCCGGCGCGGTCGACGACCTCATCGTGGGCTGTGTCAGTCAAGCCGGCGAGCAGTCCGGCAACGTGGGGCGGATGGCCTGGCTGGGAGCCGGTCTCCCGGAGCACGTGCCCGCGGTGACCGTCGAACGCAAGTGCGGCTCGAGCCAGCAGGCCGTGGACTTCGCCGCGCAGGGCGTAGCCGCCGGCGCGTACGACATCGTGATCGCCGCCGGCGTCGAGTCGATGAGCCGGGTCCCGATGGGGTGCTCGCGGATTGGCATGGACCCCTACGGCCCCGGGATGTTCACCCGCTACGCCCCCGGCCCGGTCTCCCAGGGCGTCGCCGCCGAACTGGTCGCGGCCCGCTGGAAGCTCTCCCGGGACGAACTCGACGCCTACGCGGCGCGCTCGCACGACCTAGCCGCGTTGGCAGCCGAGCGCGGCGGCTTTGACCACGAGATCGTGCCGATCCGCATCCCCGGCGCCGACGGTGCGGAAGTGGCGACCGTGAGCGCGGACGAGACGATTCGGCGCGGCAGCACCGCGGAAAAATTGGGCGGGCTCAAGCCGGTCTTCGTCGATGAGGAGATGGCCGCGCGTTTCCCGGAGATCGTCTGGAGCATCACGGCCGGCAACTCCTCGCAGATCACCGACGGGGCCTCGGCGATGCTCATCGTCAGCGAGCGCAAGGCCGCCGAACTCGCCTTGCGCCCACGCGCACGCTTCACCTCTTTCGCGGTGTGCGGCGACGATCCGATCGAGATGCTGACGGCCCCGATTCCGGCCACGCGCAAGACGCTGGCGCGGGCGGGGCTCGGGATCGCCGATATCGATCACTACGAGGTCAACGAGGCTTTCGCCTCGGTGCCGTTGGCCTGGCAGGCTGCCCTGGACGCCGACCCCGCGAGGCTGAACCCCCGCGGCGGCGCCATCGCGCTCGGTCACCCGCTGGGCGCCTCCGGCGTCCGGCTGATGGTCACGATGCTCAACGCCCTGGAAGCCGGCGGCGGCCGGTACGGCCTGGCGACGATGTGCGAAGCCGGTGGCATGGCGAACGCCACCGTGATCGAGCGGCTCTAGCCCGCACCGGCAGAACGAAGGGAGCGCGCGCATGAACCTGTCAGGAACCTCCGCCGTCATCACCGGCGGTGCGTCCGGGCTCGGGCTCGCCAGCGCACGGGCGCTGCTGGACCGAGGCGCCGGGGTCGTGCTGCTCGACCTGCCGACCTCCGACGGTGAGACCGTCGCTAAGGAACTCGGCGAGCGGGCCGCCTTCGTGCCCGGCAACGTCGTGGAGACCGAGTCGGTCGCCGAGGCGATGGCCGCGGCCGGGCAGTTCGGGCCGCTGCGCTCGGTGGTGCACTGCGCCGGGCGCGGGCACACCATGCGGGTGCTGACGAAGGAGGGCGAGCCCAGTTCGCTGGCGGACTTCGAGGGCCTGATTCGGATCAACCTGGTCGGCTCGTTCAACGTGCTCAGCCAGGCGGCCGCGGTGATCGCACGGACCGAGCCGACCGACGGCGAACGGGGCGCGATCATCCTGACCGCCTCGGTGGCGGCCTGGGAGGGACAGATCGGCCAGATGCCCTATGCGGCCAGCAAGGCCGGCATCGTGGGCATGACGTTGGTGGCCGCGCGCGACCTCGCCGCCAAGCTGATCCGCGTCAACTCCATCGCGCCCGGCGCGTTCCGCACCCCGCTGCTGTCCCGGCATCCGCAGGAGGCCCTGGACCGCCTCGCTGCGGCGGTGCCGCACCCGAGCCGGCTCGGTGAGCCGAGCGAGTACGCCGACCTCGCGGTGCACCTGCTGGAGAACCCGATGCTCAACGGCGAGACGATCCGCCTCGACGGCGCGATCCGGATGCCTCCGCGATGACTGCGCACACGCGACGAATGAAGGAATGCGATGAATGAGGGCCTGAACTTCACCCTGGCTGCCGACGACCTTGCCGTGCAGGCGGAGGCCCGCGCGCTCGGCGCGGTGGTCGCGCCGTTCGCCGCCGAGGCCGATGAATCCCACGTCATCCACGAACCGACGCGCGCGGCACTACGCGAGAGCGGCCTGTCCGAGATCATGGTGCCCGCGGCCTACGGCGGGCGCCGGGAGCAGGTCGACCCGTTCCTGGTCTGTCTCGTTCGGGAAGCCCTGATGCCGGCCTCGTGCGCCCTGGACTCGATGTTCGCGCTGCAGGGCATCGGCAGCTACGCCATCACGCTGGCCGGCTCACCGGAGCAGAAGGAACGCTGGCTGCCGCGGGTGGCGCGGATGGAGAGTCTGGCCGCGATGGCCTTGACCGAGGACGGCGCGGGCTCGGACCTGCGTTCGGTCACCACCACCGTCATCGACAAGGGCGACCGGTTGGTACTCAACGGGCGCAAGACCTTCATCTCCAATGCGGGCTTCTCCGATTTCTTCCTCGTCCTGGCCAAGGAAACCTCGGCCTCGGGCGAGGAGGGGCTCACCTTCCTGCTGGTGCCCGCGGACAGCCCGGGCATCACGATCCGGCCGGGCGAGGAAATCATGGCCCCGCACGTTCTCGGTGACATCGACTTCTCCGACGTCGAGATCCCCACCGACGCGCGCCTGGGCGCCCCCGGTCAGGCCATGACGCTGGTGCTCGGCACGTTGACCGTCTTTCGGGTGTCGGTGGCCGGGGCCGCGGTCGGGCTCGCCGACGCCGCCCTGGCGGTGGCCGCCGAGCACGCGATGCGCCGCGAGCAGTTCGGCCGCCCGCTCGCGCGTCACGGGCAGGTCGCGCAGTTGCTCGCCGAATCCTCCATCGACGTCGAAATGACGCGGTTGCTCACCTATCGGGCCGCGGATATGGCTCGGCGCGAGGGCGGAGCGGCATTGACCCAGTGCACGATGGCGAAGGTCGCGGCGACCGAGGCTGCGGGTCGCGTGGTGGATCGGTCGGTGCAGGTCATGGGGCGTTGGGGCGTGGTCCGCAACTCCCCGATCGAGCGGTATTACCGCCAGGCTCGGCCGATGCGCCTGTACGAGGGTGCGTCCGAGGTGCTCAAGCTCGGGCTGGCCCGCGACCTCTGCGCCCCCTATGCCGCCTCGCCGCCGAAGGAGAGCTGACACCATGTCAGGGGTCGAGGCCGGTAGGACGCTGCTCGAGCGCGAGCAGGATCATCCGCAGGACGTCGTGCACGCCGAGTCCTTCCCCGACGGTGAGCGGCGGATCGTGACGATGGACTCCGCGCGGTACGTCGATGCCCGCAACGTCCGGGACGTCGTGGTGCCGGCCTCCTACATCGGCGTGCTGCCGGCCCGCATGATGGCCGTGCATCGGCCGCGCGCGGTCATCGGGCACGACGCGTGCGTCGGGAAGTACGGCGCCGGCATCGGCGGCCTGTGGTACCTGGAGGCCCTGGGCATTCCCGCTGCGACCGCGGACGGCATGAGCGCCGAGATGGGCAACGGCCAGGACCTGTACGCCGCCGGCGTCATCTCCCACGTGAACTACGTGGCGGAGATCTGCGGCGTCCACATCGGCATGAGCGTGCGCGAGGCGGCGGCGGTACTGCTTCAGCAGGACCCCACCGACACCGAGGTGGGTAACAAGATTCGACGCGAGATCGTCGAGACCGACCCGAGCGGGCGCCGCGTGGTCGTCACCGACTCCATCGTCTGGGCGCTGCCCGAGGACGAGCGGACCTCCGTGCTCGTGACGGCAGGTCACACCGGGCGCAGCGGAGCGAAGTTCCTCCTCGAGGCCAATCCCTGGGGGTTCATCTGCCACGACGGAGGCATGAGCAAGAACCGCTCGGGCATCTCGGGGCTGGACACCGCGCAGGACG
This sequence comes from Sporichthyaceae bacterium, assembly GCA_052388275.1. Classification (GTDB taxonomy): domain Bacteria; phylum Actinomycetota; class Actinomycetes; order Sporichthyales; family Sporichthyaceae; genus JBQTII01. The sequence goes on from JBQTII010000068.1 coordinate 70,368, forward strand.
CGGGACTACCGGGGGCCTGCATTGACGGCACGACCTCACCGATCGGCGACGCGTTCACCGCCTACGCGATCGGCTCGATCAGCGCACTGAACGAGGCCGCGCAGCGGCGCGGTGTCCGGGTGGGCATGAGTGTGCGCGAGGCCGCGCACCTGCTCCTGCGCGGGTCGCGCTGATGGCGGAGTCCGAGTCGGCCGCGCGCGCTCTGACCGAGGAGTTCTGGGCCGCGGCCCAGCGCCGTGAACTGGTGCGTCCGGTGTGCGCCAGCTGCGGTCGTAACTTCTTCACCCCACAGGTGGCGTGCCCGACGTGCCTGTCGCAGGACTGGTCCTACCAGCCGAGCGAGGGCCGGGGCGTCGTGCACAGCGCGACCGTGGTGCACAAGGCCCCCAGCCCCGACTTCGAGGTGCCGTACCGCCTGGCCGTCGTCGACCTGCAGGAAGGGTGGACCATGTTGGCCAATCTCGTCGAGGGCCCCGATGAGCGCCTACCGCCGGTGGGCGCCGCGGTCGAGGTGACCTGGATCGAGCACCGCGGCCGCGTGCTGCCCGCCTTTCGCGAGGTCGCGCCGTGAACCTGCGCGATGTCGCCATCGTCGGCATCGGGCTGACCAAGCAGGAGAAGCGCTACAGCCGGGGGGCTCCGCCCCCCGGCGCCCCCTCGAAATCGGACGGCGACCGCAGCGTCCTGGTAATGCTCGAGGCCGCGAAGCTGGCGCTCGCGGACGCCGGGCTGGCGCACAGCGAGATCGACGGCATAGCCGCCCGCTGGCCGGGCCCCGGTGGCACCCAACTCGCCCCGGGCTCGGCCGACTGGTCGACCCTGCTGGGTATCCCCCTCAGCTGGATCGGGGACTCCTATCCCCAGGGCATCCCGGGCTTGCTCGACGCCGCCGGCGCGATCCTCACCGGCCAGGCCACCACGGTCCTGGTGACGGGGGGTCAGGCCGGCATCCTCGGTGGTGGCCGGGTGGCCTCCTACACCCAGCCGGGCAACGAGTTCGTGGAGCCGTACGGTGCCTTCACCGCCGCGCACTTCGCGCTCGTCGCCCAGCGTCACCTGCAGCAGTTCCCGCACGCGCGGGCGGGTGCGGCGCAGATCGCGGCGACCATCCGCAATATCGGCGCCGCCAACCCCGAGGCCGTCATGTTCGGGCGCGGTCCGTACACCGCCGAGGACATTCTGGCCGCGCCGCCGATCGTCGACCCGTTCACGCTGCTCGACCTGTGCCTGGCCTCGGAAGGGGCCGCCGCCTTCATCGTGACCAGCCTGGAACGGGCCCGCGATCTACGACGCAAGCCGGTGGTGGTGCTCGGCGCGGGCCTGGAGTGGGCCCGCCAGCAGTACGTGGACGCCCCGCGTTACGACGAACTCTGGATGCTCGGTCGCCGCGCCGCGGACAAGGCATTTGCGCATGCGGGGCTCGGTCCGGCGGACATTGACGTCGCCCAGCTCTACGACGTCAACTCCCTCGAGGTGGCCCGCCAGTTCGAGGTTCTCGGGTTCTGCGGGGTCGGGGAGGGCACTGACTTCGCCGTCTCCGCCGGTATTGGCCTGGACGGCAAGCTGCCGACCTGCACCGACGGCGGCCTGCTCAGCTTTGCCCACATCGGCTGGGGTGGTCCGTCGCTGAAGATCGTCGAGGCGGTCCGACAGTTGCGGGGCGAGGCCGGTGACCGGCAGATCGCCGGGGCGCACGTCGCCGTGGCCGCCGGCGCCGGGTCGGGCGCCCAGTACTACAACCTCGCCATTCTCGGCCGGGACCAGTGACCGGACACACGCTGACGTCCGCCTACCTGGTCGCTATGGCGACCACTGAGGCGGACGCCACGAAAGGAGCGACGTGGATATCGGTGTAGCAGTCGCGAAGTACGCCCGGAGTACTCCGGCTGCGGTGGCTGCCTTCGAGGGCGACCGGTCGCTGACCTACCGCGAGCTCGACGGGCGCAGCAACCAGCTGGCGAACACCCTGCTCGGGCGCTTCGGGGTGGCCAAGGGCGAGCGGGTCGCGGTTCTGCTGCGCAACCGGCTCGAAGTGGCCGAGGCTCTCGTCGGCGCCATCAAGGCCGGGGCGGTCTACTGCGGCCTGAACTTCCGGATGAGCGAGGAGGAGTACCGCGCCATCCTGGGCAACGCCGGCGCGCGGGTGCTGATCACCGAGGCCCCGTTCCGCGAGATGGCGCAGAAGTTCGCCACGGAGTTCGACCTCGCCGTGATCGACGTCGACGATCCCTCCGCGGCCGGCTGGGGGGCGTTGACCACGGCGGACGATGCGGCGCCGTCGACGCTGCACGGACGCGCCGCCGCCGATGAGCTCTGCATCGTCTACACCAGCGGAACCACTGGGCAGCCCAAGGGAATCGTGTTCGATTCCCAGGCGGTGGGCACGCACGCCATGGTGGCGGGCCTGGAGTACGGGATGTCGGCCCGCAGCCGCTGGTTGATCACCATCCCGCACAACTCCAGCCTGCAGATCACCCTGGCGCCCACCTTCCTGCTCGGCGGTGCGGTCGGCTTCTCGGGCGCCCGTGGCTTTGACCCGGTGGCCTTCGCCGCCGAAGCCACCCGTGCGCAGGTGACGCACACCTACCTGGTGCCGACGATGCTCTACCGGGTGCTGGAGGCGGGCCTGTCCAGCGCGGACATCCCGACACTCCAGCACATCGGTTACGGCGCCGCCCCGATCGCCCCGGATCGGGTCACCGAACTCGTCAAACGCTTCGGCCCGATCTTCAGCCAGCTCTACGGCATGGCGGAGGTGGCCTCGATCGCCACGATGCTGCGCCAGGAGGACCACCAGCGCATCGCCGAGGGCCACAGCGGGCTCACCGCCTCGGCCGGGCGTCCCAGCTTCCTGGTCGACGTGCGCGTGGTGAACGAGCGCGGCCAGGACTGCGCCCCCGGCGAACGCGGTGAGGTTCAGTTCCACACCCCGTACACGATGCGCGGTTACCACAAGCACCCGGAGAAGACGGCCGAGGCGCTCGTCGACGGCTGGATGCTGTCCGGGGACATCGGCACCTTCGACTCCGAGGGTTACCTCTACATCGTCGACCGCAAGAAGGACCTGATCATCCGCGGGGGCTACAACATCACGCCCTCGGAGATCGAGAACGTGCTCTACGCCCACCCGGCGGTGATCGAGGCGGCGGTGGTCGGCCTGCCGGACGCCGAGTGGGGCGAGTCCGTCCTCGCCGCGGTCGCGCTGCGCCCGGGCGCGCAGGCCGGCGAAGCCGAGCTGCTCGCCCACTGCCGGGCGGCGGGTTTGCCCAGCATCAAGGTGCCCGGCCGGGTCCTGACCCTCGACGCCCTGCCGAAGAACGCCGTGGGGAAGATCGCCAAGCGCGCCATTGTCGACAGTGTGATGGAAGGTCAGTAATGGATCTGGAACTGCAGGGCCGGGTCGTGATCGTGACCGGTGCCAGCCGCGGACTGGGCCAGGCGGCCGCGCAGGCCCTGGTCGCCGAAGGTGCCTGCGTGCTGGCCGTCGCGCGCTCGACCGCGGACCTGGAGAAACTTCGGGCCACGGCGCCGGACCGGATCGCGATCGCCACCGTCGACATGCGTTCGGCGACCGAGGTGGCGGCCCTGGCGGATCGGGCGGTGGAGGCCTTCGGCCGGCTCGACGTCGTGGTGAACAACGCCGGCATCGCCCCGGCGGGCAAGTTCAGCGAGCAGGCCCAGGAGCAGTGGGACGAGGTCTTCGACGTCAACGTCCGGGCGCCGGCCGTGCTGGCCCGCGCTGCCGGCAAGCACTTCCTGGCGCAGCGCAGCGGCAAAGTCATCAACGTGGCCAGCACCTCGGGCATCAACGGCAAGCCGACGTTGGTGTCGTATTCGGCGTCCAAGGGCGCAATGCTGCAGTTCACCAAGGCACTGGCGGGGGAGTGGGCCCGGTTCGGCATCCAGGTCAACGCGATCGCGCCCGGAGCGTTCGAAACCGACGCCCAGGCCGCCGTCACCGGCGATCCGGCTGTGCTGGCGGCCCGGCTCAAAAAGATCCCGGCCGGACGGATGGGCCGCTCGGCGGAGATCGGACCGCTGGTCTGCTACCTCGCCTCGCCGTGCTCCGACTTCATGACCGGGTCGGTTCTTGTCATCGACGGCGGGGAAGTGTCGAAGCTGTGAGGCGATGACGAGGACAGGCACGGTCACTCGGAGCCTTGCCCGCCGTCGCGGATCCATAGATACTGTGACCCTAGTTAGGGCCGGATCGACCGGAGGAAGCCATGCCGCTCCAGGACCACATGCACCTCGTCTCAGTGGACGATCACCTGATCGAACCGCCGCACGTCTGGAACGCCCGACTCCCCAAGAAGTACGTCGAGGCCGGCCCCAACCTGGTCGAGGCCAGCGGGGACCAGCCGCTGCGCGACCACATCTTCCAGGCGGAGATCGCTCCCGGCAGCCAGGCCTGGCGGTTCGAGGGTCGGTACTACCCGCAGATCGGGCTGAACGCCGTCGCCGGCAAGCCCCGCGAGCTCTACGGCACCGAGCCGCTGCGTTATGAGGACATGATCCCGGGCTGTTACGACCCGGCCGAGCGGATCAAGGACATGGACATCGACGGCGTCGAGGTCGCGATGCCGTTCCCGTCGCTGCCCCGTTTCTCCGGGACGCTGTTCCTGGAGAGCGAGGACTCCGAACTGGGCCGGCTGTGCATCCAGGCCTGGAACGACTTCCTGCTCGACGAATGGTGCGCGGTGGCGCCGCACCGATTCATCCCGATGGCGCTGCTTCCGCTCTGGGACGTCGAGGCATGTGTGGCGGAGATCGAGCGCACTGCGGCCAAGGGCGCGCGATCGATCTCCTTCCCGGAGAACATGTCGCACCTGGGCCTGCCCTCGTTCCACAGCGACCACTGGGACCGGGTCTTCGCGGCGGCGGTCGATCACCAGATGCCGCTGTCCATGCACTTCGGCACCTCGGGCAAGGTTCCCTTCACCGCGACCGACGCCCCGCACGCGGTGATGATCGCGCTGATGGGCACGAACTCGATGTTCGCGATGGCGGACCTGCTCTTCTCGCCGGTGTTCCACAAGTTCCCGGACCTGAAGGTGGCGTTCTCCGAGGGCGGGGTCGGGTGGATCCCGTACCTGCTCGAGCGCAGCGACGCGACGTGGGAGCGGCACCGGTTCTACCAGAACGTCAACCAGGACGTGCGGCCCTCGGAGTTGTTCCGGCGCAACATGTACGGCTGCTTCATCCAGGACGAGTTCGGCGTCATCAACCGCGAGCACATCGGGGTGGACAAGCTGCTGTGGGAGTCGGACTACCCGCACTCGGACTCGAACTGGCCGAACAGCCGCAAGATCACCGCCGAGCACTTCGTGAACACTCCCGACGAGGACGTGCACCGCATCGTGGAGCTCAATGCCCGCGAGCTCTTCGGCTTCCCGCGCCCCGCCGGCTGATGGAGCGTTACCTCGGCGAGTCGGACTGGGAAGACCTCGACCTCATCACCACCGACGAGGCTGCCTTTCGTTTCGACGAGGAAATCGCCGCGCTGAGGGCCGTACTTGCCGACGAGAGCACCGCTGAGGCCACCGTTGTCGAGGCGGCACGCACCCGGCTTGAGCTGCTCCTGGACGCCCAACAACGCCTGAGCGTGCCGCGCAAGTTCGACCTTCCCAAGAGCTGACGGGACCGGATTCGGCTGCAGTGGTGCGGCGGTTGCCTCTGATGTGCCGTCATTGATGGTTATCATCACCCTCATTGGCGCAGCTGCGCCACGGTGCGCGTGTGGCCTGCCCGATCGGCCGCCGGCGAGAGGAGTCGGGGACGCCCATGGCTGGACGCGATGTCACCGCCCGCACTGCCGGCGCCGGCATGCCCCCCAAGCGTGCCACGGTCGTCGCGCAGCACATCGTGGCGGAGATCAAACGCAAGAACCTCGGGCCCGGCAGCCAACTCCCGCCCGAGCGCGACATGCTCCTGACCTACAACGTCGGGCGAAACACGCTGCGCGAAGCCCTGCGCGTGCTCGAACTTCAGGGCGTGCTGACCATCAAACCGGGCCCGGGCGGTGGGCCGGTGGTGAGCTCACCCGATTCTCGCCACCTCGCCAGCACCTTGGCGCTGCTCATGCAGTTCGCCGACACCCCGTTTCGGGCGGTGATCGAAACCCGCCAGATGCTCGAGCCGATGACGGCCCGGCTCTGCGCTGAGCACAAGGACGAGGCAGTGCTGGCCGACCTGCGGGGTTCGGTGGCCGCCATGGGGCGGGTGCTGGACGATCGGGAGGCCTTCCTGGATGAGAACCGGCGTTTTCACGGCCTGGTGGCCTGGGGATCGCAGAATCCGCTCTTCGGCTACTGCATCAACTCCTTGCACTGGATCACCGACGGCACGGTGCTGGGGGCGGACTACCCGCGCAAGTTCCGCACCTTGGTGTGGCGGGCGCACGAGAACGTCGCCGAGGCCATCGCCTCCGGTGACCCGCAGGTCGCCGAGGAGGCGATGCGCAAGCACATGGACGACACCAGGGTCTACTTCGAGCGGCATTACGCCTCGTTGATGGACCAGGTGTTGAGCTGGGAGATGTACGGGACGTAATCGCCCGCGGGGGCGTGCCGATGCCCACGTGCGGAGCCTTGTCTGGCTCGCTCAACCATGTTATTCCTATACATAGTTTGGTGTTCGAGCGATTCCCTGCTCTGCGCCCGGTGACCCGCCTCATCCGGACCGACCACAGCTGGAGTTGGTAGCAATGCGGGACTTCCACAAGGACTTCGATTTCGAGGACCCTGAGTTCAACGAACGCTTCGACGAGATCACCGACGACCTGGCGAGCACCTGCCCGATGTCGCGCAGCGAGGTCGGCCACGGCTACTGGGTGGTCAACTCCGCTGCCGACGTCCGCAAGGCCGCGCAAGACTGGAAGACCTTCACCTCGGCGAAGGGTTGGCAGGTCAACCGACCCGAGGGCGCCCCGGTGATCCTGCCCGAGGAGTCGGATCCGCCCTATCACAACGAGTGGCGTGCGGTCCTGAACCCGTTTTTCTCCCCGAAGGTCGTCGATGGCTACGTCGCGGACGTGCGCCGGATGGCCAACGGCCTCATCGATGCCTTCATCGAGCGAGGAGCGTGCGAATTCGTCTCCGACTTCACCGCCCACCTGCCCGGGATGGTGTTCTTCGAATGCGTGATGGGCGTGCCCGTCGAGGACCTGCCCGAGCTGTTCACCAACATCGACAAGGGCACGTTCGGTCCGCTCGCCGAGCGCCCGACGCACTTCGTCAAGGTGATGAACTACCTCAGCGACTACCTGAAGATGCGCAGCGAGGCGCCACCGCGCGGTGACGTGATCGACGTGGTCAACGCCGGGGTCGACAAGGACGGGCAGCCGTGCCCGTGGGAGGACAAGGTCGCGATCGTTCTCGACCTGGTCTTCGGTGGTTTGGCGACCACGACCCACGTGATGACCGCGGCGGTGAACTACCTGGCGAGCCATGAAGCGGACCGCCGGGCCCTGGTCGCCGAGCCCGCCCTGATCGATACCGCCGTCGAGGAGTTCGTCCGGATGCTGCCGCCCGTGGTCGCGCCGGCCCGGGTCGTCACCAAGGTCACCGAACTCGGTGGCGTTTCCTTGAAGGCGGGGGAGTGGATCGCGCTGAACTATGCGGCCTCCTCCCGTGATCCGGCGGCGACCGTGAACGGGACCCACCTCGACATCCGCCGCGAAGGAATCGTGCACGCCGCCTTCGGCATCGGCCCGCACCGCTGCCTGGGTTCCAACCTGGCCCGCCTCGAACTCAAGGTCACCGTCGAGGAGTTCCTGCGTCGCATCCCGGAGTTCTCGCTCAAACCCGGGACGAGGCCGACGTATGAGACCAGCCAGTTGCGCACGATGACGTCTCTGCACCTGGAGTTTGCGCCGGGGCAGCGCGAAGCCTGAGGCCGTGGCTGGGGCCTAACCGGGGATCCGCGCTGTCACGGCGATCTCGACCAGCGCCCCGGGCAGGGCGAGTTCGGTAATGCCGACGGCGCTCCACGACGGGTACGGCGCGCCGATAAAGGTGGCGTGCACGGCGATGAAGGTTTCCAGGTGGGTCTGTAACCCGACGTGATAGGTCGTCAGTTCCACGACGTCCGCGAAGGTCAGACCGGCCTCTGCCAGCAGATCGCGGAGGTTGTCGAAGGCGAGGGTGAATTGTTCCTTCGGGTCCGCCGGCACGCTCAGGTCGGGGCGCACGCCGATCATTCCCGAGCACCGTAAGTATTCACCGTCGATGACGGCCGGGGCGAAGTGCCAGGCGTCACGGATCGGCTTCATCCAGCCGGGGATGACTTCCTTCATGTGCCGATGCCCTCTCTCGTCGATGGACCTGGTCAGCGCAACTGGGCGAACCACTCGGAACGGTAGGGCGCGCCGGGTGTCATCGAGCGGTCGTCGTACTCGCGGATGTCATGGGGGAAGTCCGGCGCGGTGGTGGGCAGCGGACGGTAGAAGAGTTGGTCGCCGAAGAAGCGCAGGACGAGGGTGTGCCGCGTCGGGCAGTCCGCGCTCAGCGGGGCGCCGCCGTGCAAGGTCCCGGAGTGGAACACCAGTGCATCCCCTGGCTCGATGTCCCAGGACAGGACGTCCCACGAGGTGGGGTCGGCCGCGCGCTCGGCCTCGATGTCGGGCAACCGGGGCAGCCCGGCGCCCTTCCAGAGCGGCTTGGTCGGGTCGGCGGGGTCGTTGTAAGACGTGCCGTCGTACTGCGTCCCGAGGTGGGAGCCGCGGATGATCTCCAACGAATTCTTCTTGGGGATCGGTTCGAAGCTGATCCAGAAGTTCACCAGGTGCGGCCCGTTGGCCGGCAGGTAGGCAGTGTCCTGGTGCCAGGGCGAGCGACCCGCGGCGCCGCCGGACTTGATGAACAGTTCTTCGCCGAGGAACCAGACATGTTCGCAATCCCACAGCGATGCGACGACGTCGGCGAGACCGAGTTCTTTGAGTGCTGCGAGGTAGACCTCGACGTTCTCCGGGTTTCCGTACTCGTTGAAATGCTCGTCGACGGTGCCCTCGAAGACCTTGCCCGCCATGGGGCTGGGGTGCTCGACGCCGTGGTCGAAGCACTCGCGCAGTCGCTGCAGTTGGTCGGGTGGGAACAGGCCTCGGACGACGATGGCGCCGTCGGTCGCGAGGTCGCGCTTCATCGTCTCGCTCACCTGCATGGTCAGCCTCCTCGGCTCGGGTCATAACAGTTGTTATGGGATAACAGCTGTTATGTTGGTCCCGACAAGCAGCGTTCGTCAAGACCTGGAGGTCGAGATGCCGCCGAGTGCAGCCGCGCCGACGCGGCAGGCCGAGATCGTCGCGGGCACCGTGCGCGTCATCGCCCGCGACGGCCTGGCGGGAGCCTCGCTACGCACGATCGCGCGGGAGATCGGGTACACCACCGGCGTGCTGATGCACCACTTCCGCGACAAGGAAGACCTGCTCCTTGCCGCCGCCGACGCGGTCTTCATCCCGTTCGAGAGCCTGCTTGCCGAGGCGCTGGCTTCCGATGACGCCTTCGAATCCCTGCGTCGCATCTGTGTGATTCCCCTGCCGACGACCAAAGCCAAGCGAGCCATTCCGCGGATCTATGCCCAGGTGCTGGCCAATGTCGAGTCCGAGCCCGCGTTCGCCAAGGCCTTCGCCAAGCGGTACGGCGCCGTCCGGGACGGCATCCGGGTGTTGTTGGCCAATGGCCAGCGCAGCGGGGCATTCCGTGCCGACTTCGACCCGGCGGCGCAGTGCGATCTCCTCTGCGCGCTGATCGATGGCCTCGCGTTGCACGCCGTCAGTGAGCCGTCCCGATTTCCGGCCCCTCGGCTGATCGCCCTGGTTACGCACGAGTTGGAGAAGCTGCGGGTCGTCCCGGAAGGAACGCTCAAGGCGCGGGTCCGTTCCCGCGTCGAGCCCGATTTGGTGGCGTTGTGAGCCGAAGCGACGAGGACCGGTTGCTCGACATCGTCGCTGCGATCGAAGCGATTGACCGGCACGTCGATGAGCGGAACCCCACGGATTCGCACCAGCCGCGGAAGTCGGCACCGGTGTAGTCGAAGCCGACACCGGTCTCGGTGAGCATGTTCAGCGACATCATCAGACCGAACACGTTCTCCCGGCGGTCGTCGTCGATGAGGTTCTCGACGGCGATGAAGACCCCACCTTCGGGCAGCGCGTCGTACGCGCCAGAGCGAGCACATCCCGCGAGGGACCCTCGGCCATGAGTGATATCATGAGTGATACCACTGGAGGTGCATCGTGGCGTTCCCTATCCGCGGCTTGCCGGACGAGGTTGCCGAAAAGCTGGATCACATCGCGTCGCAGCGCGGGCTGAGTAGAAACGCTTACCTCGTCGAGGTTCTCACCGCACACGTACAGGACGTCCGCTCCGAGATCACCCCGGACCGCTTCGCCGCGGCGGCGGCGCTCGCAATCGACCTGGGTGACGAGAATCTGATGCGGGCAGCCTGGTCGTGACGGACTGGCTGGTGGACAAGTCCGCGCTCTGGAAGCTGCCCCGGTCGCCCGATTACTCGACCTGGATCGAGCGCATCAACCACGGCCGGGTTTGGGCGGGACTTCCGACGAGGCTCGAGGTCGCGGTCTCGAGCCGGAGTGCCGAGGATTGGCCGCGATTGCGGGACGACCTCCTCGGGCCACTGTTGACCCTGAAGGCGACCCCGCGGTCGGAGGACATCGCCATGGAAATCATGGAGGCGTTGATCGGAGCACAACTCCATCGTTCCGTTCCCCTTCCGGATGTCCTGATCGCCGCGCTGGCCGTCGAGAATCGGCTTACCGTCCTGCACGACGATCACGACTTCGAGCGCATCCGCTCCGTGTACGGGGACCGGCCCAAGGTCGAGCGCCTTCAGCTCCCGCGTTAGCCGCTCAACGGGCGCGTATCAGGGCAGCCCGGCCCGATCGAACTCCTGCTGTAGCCGGGGACACACCACCGCGCTGCTCGCCGCCGAGATGCTCGGCTCGGACCAGGCCGCGTTCGACCTGACGATCGCGCACCTGCGGCAGCGCGAGCAGTTCGGCGTGGTCATCGGGACCTTCCAGGCCCTGCAGCACCGGGCCGCCGGGCTTTACCTCGAGCTCGAGCTCGGGGACAGTTCCTACCACCGCCGGGTCGTTGCCGCGGCCCGCGGCCTCTGATCCCGCAGAGTTCAGATCGGCCCGCACCGCCCGCCGCTCCCGGGGAGGGCATCGCCTACTACGCCGCGGCGGTCACCGGCGGGCCGAACTGCAAGGAGGCCGTCGACGGGTGCGTCGTCTACTTCAGCTCCCTAACCGGGAAGAAGCCGCGCACCTTCGACTCCCACGGCGTCAACGACAAACCCCCGCCGTTCGTGCTCGCCTTCAATGACGTCACCGAGGACTCGCTGGTGACCTACACCGACAAGATCTCCGACGACGGGTCGTGCGGTGGCCTGGTCGACCTCAGCGCCGAGGTCGTCAAGCCCAGGTGGAAGACCTGCGACCACACGACCAGGACGATCTCGCCCGACGGTAAGCACGTGATCGGCTGGCCCGCCTATCTCGACGGCATCGGCCTCGGCTCGATCTCCGTGCTCGATGCCGCCAGTGGCAAGGAGACCGGGCGCTACGCCCCCGAAGGCGGTTTCATGTCTTCATCGGCCTGGACGTCCGAGGGCCGGATCCTCTTCGACGTCTACTCCGGCGGGAAGTGGCAGTTGATCGCGATGTCCCCCAGTGGCGAGATCACCGAGATCGGCAAGGCGGTCGGGGGCGAGGACATCGACAGCCCGTTCACCTTGATCGCGCGCTGAGGCTCAGGGAGCGGCTTGTAGCTCCGCCACGATCGGGGGCCAAAGTTCGAAGTCCCTTGGTTGAAGCCTCTCAGCTGGCGTCAGCAGCGCTTCGGCTCGTCCACCAGCAACGGACCTGAAGCGGCTGGCACGAACGCGACGATGTGGGCCTCGGCCTTCTCCGAGCCCGTGGTGAACGCCTGGTGCACAGTGTCGGCGGGAATGACGTGGGAGACACCGGCCGGGAACGTCTGCACGGCACAGTCGACTTCGTCGGGGGTCTGGTAGCTGAGTTCGCCGCTCTTCACCGTCACGAGAAGCGGCCCTTGCCACTTCACCCAGGCGGTAGTGCCCTGGGGATCCCAGGTGACCAGCAAGTGAGTCACCTCGACCGAGCCGTCAGGCGGGTCGAGGTCAAGACTCTGCGCCGTGCCTTTGGCGAGCGGCTCTCGGGTGACACCGGCGGGGCCCACACCCGACGCAGATCCACATCCCATCAGGGCGATTGAGACGATCAGGAGCGCAATTCGAAACGGCATGGTTTCTCCTTCTGGCGTGTAAGACCCGCGGGTTGATGGCGTTGCTTCCGATCGCACTTGGCTCCGCCGGGATCAGGCAGCGGCGAGCACTCGGGCATGCATCTCGTCGGTAAAAACCCAATCGGGCAGGGTGTCGAATCCCACGAGGCAGGCGGCTGCCGGCAAGGACAGTTCCGGGTCGTCCTTCATCGCGGGCAGGACACGCCGTCTGCGCGCTTGTGCTTGTGGCCCGACGGCGAACAGCTCACTGAGCAGCAACTCGGTGGCGCGGGCGCGGGCGTACCGGGTGCTTCGCTGGGTCTCGTAGCCGGCGAACGCGTCCAGTGACCAGACGCGGTCCGCCAAAATGGTCTCTGCCAGGACTCCCGCATCGCGTAACGACAGCGACAAACCCTGCCCGATCGTCGGGTTGTTGTACCCCCCGGCATCGCCGAGCAAAACAACCCCGGGGGCGCGCACGGTCTGCGCCCAGGTGCTGTTCCACGGAAAACTCGCTATCGGTCTGACTGCCCGGGCTGTGGCGAAGGCCGCACCCTGCGGAATGCAGGCGTGATCGAAGCCGGCGAGCAGCGTCGCTACCCGGTCGGGGCCGGTGTAACGGTGGTGGTCCTCCACCGGGTACTCGACATAAACCCGGCTGAGCCCGTGCTGCTGCGGGAACGCCAACGGGTGCGTCCGGCCGGCAACAGCGTGGAAGAACACATCTTCCGGACAGTCAGCTGGCGTTTTGACGAGGATGCCGGCGGCCATCATCCGGGCCTCGTCGCCGTGCAGTTCGATACCCAGACAGCGTCGTACCGTCGAGTTTCGCCCGTCGGCGCCCACTACGAGTCGCCCGCGTGCAGTGCAGCCAGATCCACCGAGTCGGTACTCCACCAGTGGCCCTGATCGGTTCCCCGTCGACGGGTGCACCCTCAGCTCGGTGATCCCGCGGATCATCCGGGCGCCCGCCCTGGCGGCTGCGTGAGCCAGCGCCGCGCAGGTCTCCGGATGTCCGAGGTTCACTGCGCCGGGGACTCCCGGCAGGAGGGTGGATGTGTCGACCGCGGCTGCCTCGGCCTTGTCGATGGGGATGTCCTCGTCGTAATAGGCGAACCGGGGGACGACCATCGCGCGGGTGGAGTCGGCCAAAATGGCGTCGGTGAGTCCGAGGCGGTGCGCCTCGGCCACGCCCCAGGGTGCGCAGTACTCACCCCGTACCCGGTCCTCGTAGACCACCTGCCGCTCGAGGACCAGGACGTCGACTCCGCCTCGGGCAAGCAGTGTGGCCAGGGCGGATCCGGCGATCCCCCCGCCGACAATCACGACCTCAGCCACCTGCTCACGGGCGGTGCCTGGGGCCTGGAGGGGTGTGGGGCTCATGGCGCTCTCCCGGTGTCGATGCCGGCTCCGCAACCGGTGATGTGAGCATGTCGGCCGCCGTATGCGCGCCGGTTGCGCGAGACGTTGCACCACCCGCATGCGGGTGTCGACTTCGGTAACGTGCGGCGTCGAGGACCCGGGAGTCAGCCCATGAGCACAACCGGAGCGGCCGGGCTCGAGGTGCGCGTGTTGGGTCCCGTCGAGGTGCGTTGGCGGGGAGCGACGATCACCCCGAGCAGCACCAAGCAGCGCACCGTGCTGGCCGCCCTCGCGCTGTCGGCGGATCGGACCGTCTCCGTCGACGCGCTCATCGAAGCGCTTTGGGGGGACGCAGCCCCGCCAAGCGCCAAACGCACGTTGATGAGCGTCGTGTCACGGCTGCGCGGAGTCTTGGCCGATCCCATTGGCGGCGGGGCGTTGGCACTGCGCGCCCGTGACCCGGGCTACGTGCTTGAGGTCGGTGTGGACTCGGGCGGCGTGATCGACGCCTTGACCTTTCATCGGGCCGTCGTCCGCGGCCGTGAGGCCGCGGCCGCCAGCGACGCCGACACAGCCGCCGAGGCCTTTCGGTCCGCGTTGAGCCTGTGGCGAGGCAGCGCGTTGGCCGGGGTCGTTGAAGGTGGGGCGCTGCGCGGCGAGGCCGATCGGTTGGACAACTCTCGGCTTGACATCACCGAGGCATTGGCCGAGGCGGAGATCGCGCGTGGATGTCCGGCACAAGTGCTTGACCTACTCGAGGCGCACGTCGAGGAGCATCCACTGCGGGAAGGTGCCTGGGCCAGCCTGATGCTCGCGCTGTACCGGCTGGGCCGCCAGGCCGACGCGTTGGAGGCCTACCAACGACTGCGGCGAATCCTCGCCGAGCAGCTCGGCGTCGAACCGGGCCCTGCGGCCCGCGACCTGCAGGCCCGGATCCTTCGGCAGACCCCGGACCTCGGCGGGCGTCGTCGCGAGCTGCTCGCCTTTTTGTTCACTGACATCGAAGCCAGCACCCGGCGCTGGGAGTCCAACTCCGGCGCCATGGCCATTGACCTTGCCCGGCACGACGAGCTACTCCGGGAGGTGGTCGCCGATCACGGGGGGAAGGCCTTCAGCCACACCGGCGACGGCATGTGCGCGGCGTTCCCCAGCGCCTCCGACGCAGTCGCCGCCGCCGTTGCAGCACAGCTGTGGCTCAACGAGGAGGTGTGGGCTCAGGCTCCGCCGCTCTCGGTACGGATGGCAGTGCATGCAGGTGCGGCTGAGGTCCGGGCCGGGACCTATCTGGGTCCGCCGCTCAACCGGGTGGCTCGCCTACTCGCGACCGCGTCCGGTGGACAGATCCTGTGCTCGGCGGCCGCCCGCGACCTGGCGCAAGAGATCGTGGGCGAGAGCAGCTTCATTGAGCTTGGTGAGCGCCGCCTGGCCGACCTCACGCTGCCCGAACGGGTCTTCCAGGTAGCGCACCCGCGATTGCGCTCGGACTTCCCGACGCCAGCAAACACCGACGACCTTAGGGGACCTCGGGTCGCGCTGCCGGTAGCACTTACCCCGTTTATCGGTCGGGTCGAGGAGCAGGGGGAGGTCGGCGCGCTGCTGAGCCGGTCTCGGTTGCTCACGCTCACCGGCGTCGGCGGCTCAGGAAAGACCCGTCTCGCGTTGGCGGTCGCCGCCGCCGCCGAGGGCTTCCCGGACGGCGTTCGCCTGGTCGACCTGGCGCAGGTCCGCGAGGCGGACACGACTGTGTCGGAAGTCGTGTCCAGTCTTGGCCTGCACCTGGGCAGCGCCGGGTCCGCGGGCGGACTGACCGACCGCCTGTGTGAGCACCTGCGCAACAAGGCGATGCTGATCGTGCTCGACAACTGCGAGCACGTCCTAGAACCGATCACCACGCTCGTCGCCGCCGTCCTTGGCGGCTGCCCGCAGGTGCGGCTGCTCGCCACCAGCCGCGAGGTCCTCGGTGTTCCGGGCGAGGTGACGTGGGCCGTTCCACCCTTGGGTCTGCCGCCGGAGACTGCCGACACCGCTGCCGCCTTGGCCGGCTCGGACGCCGTCGCGTTGTTCTGCCAGCGGGCCGCAGCGGCCCGGCCCGCCTTTGCGCTGACCGACACGAACGCGGCGGCGGTCGCCCAGATCTGTGGACGACTGGACGGACTGCCACTGGCCTTGGAACTGGCAGCCGCCCGAATGCGGGTCCTGACAGCCCCTCAGATCGCCCGCCGCCTGGATGACCGCTTCGCCTTGCTCACCGGCGGCACCAAGGGGGCGACGTCACGGCACCAGACGCTGCGCACCGCGATCGACTGGAGCTATCGGCTCCTGTCGGAAACGGAAAAGACCGTCCTGAGTCGGTTGTCGGTGTTCCCTGGCGACTTCGGGATCGAGGCGGCGGACGCCGTGGGCCAGGCACCTGATGATCCGGAGGTGTTCGACGTTCTCGACGCGGTGAGCCGCCTGGCGGAGAAGTCCTTCGTCGTGGTGCACGTCGGGTCCGCGGGCGACGAAGCCCGCTACCGAATGCTGGAGACGGTCCGTCAGTACGCGGACGAGAAGCTGGCCGCCGCGGGGGAGCGGCTCGCGGCCGGGCGACGGCACCGGGACCACGTCCTCGCATACTCCCGGCAGTACTCCATGAGCGATTGGCAGGTGAAGTCCTCCTTGGTGCGATGGACGAACCGGGAGGAACACAACATCCGAGCTGCGCTGGAGTGGTCGATGGAGGAAGGCGACGAGGAAGCGGTTGTGGATCTTGTCAGTGCGGCCTGGCGGACCTGGTACTGGACCTGCCGTCCGGAGGGCATCAGCTGGCCGGAACGAGCGCTC
>JBQTII010000069.1:0-27570 GCA_052388275.1 Sporichthyaceae bacterium
ACAAAACCGAACCCCCGATGAGGGTTCGGTCTGTCGCCGATCTCTTGAGAGATCACAACAGTGCGCGAGGGGGGAGTTGAACCCCCACGACCTTGCGGCCACTGGAACCTGAATCCAGCGCGTCTGCCATTCCGCCACTCGCGCGAGTGCGGGGAGCAGGCTAACACCACAGGTCGTGGCCCGGCGTGGCCGCGCTCGAGCCAGAATCCGGGGGCAAGAGCGTCGCGTTCGACCCGGCTTGACCCGATTCAGCTGAAGCTGGCGGTAACTGAGTATCCCGGTGCCGACCCCGGCGCCGATACGATGCAGGCTGGCCCGCGTCGGGGTGTGAGAGCCGGGAGGTGGACGTGGGAGTTCTCCAACGCTTCGAGCGGCGCCTCGAGGGTCTGGTGAGCGGCGCCTTCGCGAAGGCGTTCAAGGCCGACGTTCAGCCGGTGGAGATCGCCAGCGCCCTGCAGCGTGAGCTCGATGACCGCGC
The DNA here is from genome assembly GCA_052388275.1 of Sporichthyaceae bacterium. Classification (GTDB taxonomy): domain Bacteria; phylum Actinomycetota; class Actinomycetes; order Sporichthyales; family Sporichthyaceae; genus JBQTII01. The sequence goes on from JBQTII010000069.1 coordinate 479, forward strand.
CGCCATCGTCAGTCGCGGTGTCACGATCGTGCCCAACAGGTTCGTCGTTGAACTCTCTATCCATGATTACGAGCGCCTGTCGGTGTACGCCCGCACGCTCAGCGACGAACTCGCCGAGGTGGTGCGCGAGCACGCTGGGGAGCAGAACTACCAGCTGCGCGGCGACGTCGACGTCTCTTTCAGCGAGGACGCCGCCCTGGAGATCGGCCGGCACCGCATCACCAGTTCGGTGGTGGCCTCCGTACGCGCTGTCGCCAAGGTCGAGGCGCCGCCCCCGGGTCCGAGCAAAGCGCCCGAGCGGGCTCGCGAGCGGACCGAGGTCATCGCGCTCGCCCGGACCACGAGCCCGTGGCTGGAGGTCAACGGGGAGAAATACCCGCTCACCCGCCCGGTCACTGTGCTCGGCCGCGGAACGCAGGTCGACCTGCGGGTGGACGACGCCGGTGTCTCGCGTCGGCACGCCGAGATCCAACTCGGCGACTCCCCGTACCTGGTGGACCTCGGGTCCACCAACGGCACCCTGCTCGACGGCGCCCGGATCGAGCGCGCACAGCTTACCGACGGCGCCAAGATCGGCCTGGGCGACACCGTGCTGGTGTTCCGAGCCGCGGGGCAGGGTGGCTGAGGGTGTCCGAATTGACCATCACCGTCATTCGCCTGGGCTTCCTCGCGGTGCTCTGGTTGTTCGTGCTGACCGCAATCTCGGTGATGCGTTCAGACCTTTTCGGTGTCCGCCCGACCGGAATGCGCCCCGTGGTCCCCGTCGCGGCGCCGCGTACGCCCAAACCGATCAAGATCCCGAAGAGTCGGCGCGGGGCGCCGTCGAAGGTGGTGGTCACCCACGGCGAGCTGAGCGGCACGATCATCGCCCTGACCGAGGCTCAGGTGACGGTCGGTCGGGCCTCGGATTCCACCCTGGTGCTCGAGGACGATTACGCCTCCAATCGCCACGCCCGCCTCTACCAGTCCAACGGCGAGTGGCTGGTCGAGGATCTGGGGTCGACCAACGGGACTTACCTGGACCGCGAGCGGGTGCTCGGGCCGACCCCGGCTCAGCTGGGCGTACCGATCCGCATCGGCAAGACCGTCTTCGAGCTGCGAAAGTAACGCCAGGATGGGCCGACCATGACGATGTCGCTGCGGTATGCAGCCCGCTCCAACGTGGGCCTGATCCGCGAGGGCAACGAGGACTCCGGCTACGCGGGGCCCTCGCTGCTCGCGGTCGCCGACGGCATGGGCGGGCACGCGGCCGGCGAGGTCGCCAGCGCCGTGGCCGTGTCCACCTTGGCCACCTTGGAAGACGACGTGCCCAGCACCGAGCTGCTGGATGCGCTGGCCGCCTCGGTGCAGGCCGCCAACGACGCGATCAGCGACATGGTCGAGAAGCAGCCCCAGCTCGACGGTATGGGGACCACGCTGACGGCGCTGCTGTGGGCGGGCAAGCGCATCGGCCTGGTGCACATCGGGGATTCACGCGCCTACCTACTGCGCGCGGGCGAGCTCACCCAGATCACCCACGATCACACGTTCGTGCAGCAACTGCAGGACGAGGGCCGCATCACCGCCGCCGAGGCCGGCATTCACCCGCAGCGCTCCCTGTTGCTGCGCGCCCTGGACGGGCGCAGCAACCCCGAGCCGGACCTCTCGATCCGCGAGGCCCAACTCGGGGACCGCTACCTGGTGTGCAGCGACGGCCTCTCGGGCGTCGTCTCCGATGCCGAGCTCGCCCTGGCGATGACGGACACCACGGTCGAGTTCGCGGCCGACACCCTGATCCAGCTCGCCCTGGACGGCGGCGCTCCGGACAATGTCACGGCCATCGTCGCCGACGTCGTCGAGGTCGACGCCAACCCGTCAGAGCATCCGGTGGTCGTTGGCGCCGCCGGCGGGAAGCACAAGGCCGCCGTGCCCGGGCAGACCTCCGAGATCGACCTGTCCACGCTGCCCCCGGCCGGCAAGGAGGCCCGCCGCATCGGCGGGTTGTGGGTTCGCACCCTGATCCTCGCGATCGTGCTGGCGGTCGGCGCCACCGGCTGGGCCGGATATGCGTGGTCACAGCGCCAGTACTACGTGGGCGCTGACGCCGACCAGGTCGCCATCTTCAAGGGACTGCCGCAGAAGGTCATCGGCAAGTCGCTGTCGGAGACCTTCGAGCGCCAGGACATCGCGCTGACAGACCTGCCGAGTTTCGACCGCGACGAGGTCCGCGACACCATCTTCACCGGCAGCATCGACAAGGCCCGCAAGGTCGTGGACCGATTGCGTTCCCTGGCCATCAACTGCCAGGACTCGCGGGCAGCCGCGGCCGAAGCCCTCGCGCTCGCACTCGGTGAGGACGCGGTCGATGACGAGGTCGAGGTCGAAAGCGGGGACCCGCGGGCCGAGGGTCGGCGGGGCTCCACCACCGCCTCACCCGAGCCCGACGCCGGCGTGACGAGCGGTGCGCCCACCCCTAGTCCCGCCACCTCAAGGAGCCCGGACCCCTCCGCGAGCCCGACCACACCCGCCACTGCCAGTCCGGCCGAGGCGATCCTGGACGGAGCCGACGTCATAGCCGCCTGCGGACCACCGCAATGAGTGAGCGCAGCGAGCTCACCAGGTCAGTGACGGGTGGCCCCGCGAGGACACCACGTCATCGGCCTCTGGCCGTGGCGGTGAGACCGTGATGGACAACGCCAGCACCGCGGCGGAGGCGGTCCGTAGCCGACGGGCCACCGAGGCGATGCTGCTCATTTTCGCCTGGGCGATCTCGATGGCGGCGTACGCGAACGCCGGCTACGGCGTCACCGAACAGTGGCCGGCCGGGTTCACCGGCTATGCGATCACCTTCGCCGCCTACTGCTTCGTGGCCCATCTGGTGGTGCGTCAGTTCGCGCGCTACGCCGACCCTGTCCTGCTGCCGGCGGTCATGCTGCTCCAAGGGCTGGGTCTGGCTCTGATCTACCGCCTCGACCTGGACGAGAAGGAACCGACCCAGCGCTCGTTCGGGCCGCTCGCCCCGCGCGGGGACTCCGGCATCCAGCTCGTCTGGGCGGCGCTGGGCATCGCACTGTTCGTCGCCGTCCTGCTCGTCGTCCGTGATCACCGAGCGCTGCAGCGCTACACCTACACCTCGGGCGGAGTGGCGCTGGTCCTGCTCGCGATCCCCGCCCTCCTTCCCGCGCAGTACTCCGAGGTCAACGGCGCGAAGATCTGGATCAAGACCGACAGTTTCTCCATCCAGCCCGGCGAGTTCGCCAAGCTGCTGTTGATCGTGTTCTTCGCCGGCTACCTCGTCGTCAAACGCGACGTGCTCGCCCTCGCCAGCCGTCGGGTGGCCGGACTGGACCTGCCGCGGGGGCGCGACCTCGGCCCGATCATCGTCGCGTGGGTCGCCAGCCTGCTGATCCTGATCGCCGAGCGCGACCTCGGCAGTTCGCTGCTGTTCTTCGGGGTCTTCGTGGTCCTGCTCTACATCGCCACCGAGCGCACCTCGTGGCTGGTCTTTGGTCTGACGATGTTCATCGCCGGCGCGTATTTCGCCTACGTCAGCTTCGGCCATGTCACCCGGCGCGTGGACATCTGGCTGCACCCCTTCGACCCGGACAACGTCAACGACGCCTCCTACCAGCTGGTGCAGTCGTTGTTCGGCTTCTCCACCGGCGGCATCCTGGGTACCGGTCTGGGCCAGGGCCGACCGAGCATCGTGCCCTACGCCAACACCGATTTCATCCTCGCCACCGCCGGTGAGGAACTCGGGCTGACCGGGTTGATGGCGATCCTGGTCCTCTACGCGGTGATCGTGCACCGGGCGCTGCGCACCGCGCTGGCCGCGCGCGATTCTTTTGGCAAGCTGCTGGCCTCCGGGCTCGCGGTGATCATCGCGCTGCAGGTATTCGTCGTGGTCGGCGGCGTTACCAGGCTCATCCCACTCACCGGCCTGACCACCCCGTTCATGTCCTACGGCGGGTCGTCGCTGGTGGCCAACTGGGCCCTGATCGCCCTGGTGCTACGGGTCAGTGACGCAGCGCGGCGTCCACCGCCGGCGCAGGTCGCGACCATCGATGCCGAGACGGTGGTGGTGAGATCGTGAACGAGCGCAGCGAGTTCACCGTAGGCACTGAACGCGGCTCCGCAAGGACGCAGCGTCATCGACTTGTGGCCGCGGCGGTGCCGCGATGAACCGCCCACTGCGCCGGGTGGCGGCCGCCTGCGGGCTGCTGCTGGTGCTGCTGCTGTTGAACCTGAACTTCATTCAGGTGATCAAGGCCGAGGATTACCGCACCGATCCCCAGAACGTGCGGGTGCTGCTGGAGGAGTACGACCGCGAACGGGGGGCGATCCTCGTCGCCAACGAGGCCATCGCGTCCTCCACCGCCACCGGGGACCGCCTGAAGTACCTGCGGGTGTACGCCGAACCGAAGAAGTATGCCTTCGCCACCGGCTACTACTCCCACATCTTCGGCTCCTCCGGTATCGAGCGGGCCGAGAACTCCATCCTGGCCGGCACCGACGACCGGTTGTTCGTGCGCCGGATGATCGACCTGCTCACCGGCGAATCAACCCAGGGCGGCACGGTCAGCCTTACCTTGAACCCGGCGGCTCAGGAGGCGGCCTTCCGTGGGCTGGCCGGACGTCGCGGTGCGGTCGTGGCCCTCGAGCCCGCCACCGGACGCATCCTTGCGCTGGTCTCTACTCCCAGCTTTGATCCCAACGAACTCGCCGACCACAACGGCCGCGCGGTCACCGCCGCCTGGGATCGCCTGCGCGAGGACGAGCAGGCGCCGATGCTCAACCGGGCGCTGAACCAGACCTACCCGCCCGGCTCGACCTTCAAGGTGGTCACCGCGGCCGCCGCCCTGTCCGCCGGCCGTCACAGCCCGAACTCTCCCGTACCCGGCCCCGCCCGGCTGGATCTCCCGCTGACCACCGTCGACCTGCCGAATTACTTCCAGGGCACCTGCACCCCGGGCAGCAAGGACACCACGATCACCAAGGCGCTGCAGCGCTCCTGCAACACCACCTTCGGCGCGCTCGGACTGGAACTCGGAGCCGACGTGCTGCGGCGCCAGGCCGAAGCATTCGGCTTCAACACCAGCTACGAGGTGCCGATGGGGGTCGCGCGCAGTGTGTTCCCCAGCGACCTCAACGAGCCGCAGACTGCCCAGTCCGCGATCGGGCAGTTCGATGTGCGCGCCACCCCGCTGCAGATGGCGATGGTGGCAGCCGGGATCGCCAACCAGGGCGTGGTCATGAACCCCTATCTGGTCGACGAGATCCGCGATCCAGACCTCGATGTTCTGGCCCGCACCAGCCCGGAGGAACTGAGCCGGGCCATCCGGCCCCAGGTCGCCGCGCAGCTCGTCGAGATCATGGCCTCGGTGGTCACCGACGGAACGGCCAGCAACGCGCGCATCCCCGGGATCGCGGTGGCGGGCAAGACCGGGACCGCGCAGGTCGCCGACGGTGAGAATCCGCATGCCTGGTTCATCTCCTTCGCCCCGGTGTCCGATCCCCGCATCGCGGTCGCGGTGGTCCTGGAGAACGGCGGCACCGACCGGCAGATCGAGGTGGGCGGCAACCTGCTCGCCGCTCCGATCGCGCGGGCCGTCATGCAGGCAGTCCTGGGGCGCCCGTGACCACGCCAACAACACCCCCGGCCCCGGGTCGACCCCTGCTCGGCGGGCGTTACCGGCTCACTGAGCGCATCGCGCGCGGCGGCATGGGCGAGGTCTGGAAGGCCGTCGACGAGGTACTCGACCGCCCGGTTGCCCTGAAGGTGCTACGCCCGGAGTACGCCGACGAGGAGGTCTTCCTCGAGCGTTTCCGCAGCGAGGCCCGCAACACCGCGGCTCTGGTGCACACCGGCATCGCGCAGGTCTACGACTTCGGCCAAGCCCTGACCGGCGGGGCCAACCTGCCCTTCATCGTCATGGAACTCGTTCCCGGCGAGCCGCTCTCGCAGATCATCGAACGCGACGGCGCGCTGGCCCTGGACCGAGCCCTCGATCTGGTCGCCCAGGCCGCCCGGGCGCTGCAGGCGGCCCACGCCGGGGGAGTCATCCACCGAGACGTCAAACCGGCGAACCTGCTGATCACCCCATCCGGCACGGTCAAGGTGACCGACTTCGGGATCGCCCGCGCCGGCGACGCGCTGCCGCTGACCCGCAGCGGCACGGTGATGGGCACCGCGCACTACCTCGCGCCCGAGGTCATCTCCACCCGGGCCGGGGCCGCCCCGGTCAGCGATGTGTATGCCCTGGGCATCGTGCTGTACGAGTGCCTGGCCGGGCGGCGCCCCTTTATCGGCGACAACCCGCTCGCGGTCGCCATGTCGCACCTCAACGACCAGCCGCCGCCGATTCCCGGCCTGCCCGCGTCGGTGGAACGACTGCTGGACAGCGTGCTTGCCAAAGACCCCGCGCTGCGCCCGTGCACCGCCGCCGAACTGGCCCACCGCCTGGTGGCGCTGCGCATCGACCTGGCCGCCGCGGAGAGCCCCGAGGTCGTCGCCGCGAAGCTGGGCCCGCACGCGGACCCGGCCACCGTGCGCACCGCCGCCGCCCGCTGGAAGCGCGGTGCCTCCCGGCGCCGCGACGAGGGCGCCGACCTGGGCGCCCCCCGCGAGCAACGCCCGCCCGGTCACCGTGCCCACCCTGAGCCCGCAACCTCCCGGCCGGGCGGGCACCGGCGCAAGCCCAAGGCGCCGCTGCTGCGCCGCCCGTCAGTCCTGCTCGCCGCGGCCACCGCGGTGATCCTCGGCCTGGGGGGGCTGTGGGCCCTGGAACTGCCCGCAGGCTCGGCGATAGTCCCGGCCGTGGCCGGGGTGAGTGAGAATGACGCGGGGCGGGTGCTCAAGGCCAACGGCTTCGGGGTCAAGGTCCTGCGCGAGGTCGACGGGGGTGTCCCCGCCGGAGTCGTGATGTCCCAGCAACCCCGCGCCGGCACCAAGATGTCCACCCGCGGCGAGGTCGAGATCCTCGTTTCCTCGGGTCCTCCGGCGGTTCTCATCGACCCGGCGGACTGGCAGGGCCTGGCCTTCGTCGACGTCCGCGACGGGCTGGAGTCGCGCGGGCTCAACGTGCGCACGCAGGGCGTCACGGGCCGCGGAGAGCCCGGTACGGTGGCCGACGTCACCCCCCACGGCCCGGTCCCGGTGGGCGAGACCGTCACGGTGAGTGTCATCGTCGCGGCGGACCCGGGTCCGGGAAACGGCACCAGGACGGCCGCGGTTTCCGGGCCCCGGGCGCAGGTCAGTACGCAACAGGAAGGAACGCGGCGGTGACAGAGCCGGCTCGGCTGCTCGGCGAGCGCTACGAACTCGGCGACGTGCTCGGTCGCGGCGGGATGGCTGAGGTTCGCCTCGGCCGGGACACCCGCCTCGGCCGCTCGGTGGCGGTGAAGACGCTGCGCAGCGACCTCGCCCTCGATTCCACCTTCCAGGCGCGCTGGCGTAAGGAGGCCCAGTCCGCGGCGTCCCTGATCCACCCCGCGATCGTGTCGGTGGACGACACCGGCGAGGACTACATCGACGGGATGCCGGTTCCCTTCATCGTGATGGAGTACGTCGACGGCCAGACCCTGCGCGAGTTGCTCGGCTCCGGGCGACGGCTGCTGCCCGAGCGCGCGCTGGAGATCACCGCGGGCACCTTGTCGGCGCTGGAGTACAGCCACACCGCGGGGATCGTGCACCGGGACATCAACCCCGGAAACGTCTTGCTCACCCGAGCCGGCACCGTCACGGTCATGGACTTGGGGATCGCCCGGGCGATCGCCGATGCCTCCGCGACGATGACCGCCACCGCCGCCGTGATCGGGACCGCGCAGTACCTGTCCCCCGAGCAGGCCAAGGGCGAGAAGGTCGATGCCCGCTCGGACCTGTACTCCACCGGGTGCCTGCTCTACGAGCTGCTCACCGGCCAGCCACCGTTCACCGGTGACTCCCCGGTCTCGGTCGCCTACCAGCACGTGCGGGAGAACCCGAAGGTTCCTTCGCTGGTCGATCCCGCGGTCACCCCGGCGATGGACGCCATCGTGATGAAGTCGCTGGCGAAGAACCCGGAGAACCGTTACCAGTCCGCCGCGGAGATGCGCGATGACATCGAGCGGTCACTGGACGGACGTCCGGTCGGGGCTCCGGTGGTGATGAGTGAGGCCGCCACCGAACAACTGAACCGCCGCTCGGCGACATCCACGATGACCACCGTGGCCGAGCGGGACCGCGGCGGCAAGCTGGGCCCGATCCTGCTCCTGCTCGCAGTGATCGCCGTCGCGGTCGTCGGCATCCTGGTCGGGCGCAGCGTGCTCGGCTCCGACGCGGAGAAGGTCGCCGTCCCCGCCGTCACCGGCCTGTCTCAGCAGGCGGCGGAGGATCTGCTGGACTCGCGCGGGCTCAAGGCCGTCGTCAGCTTCTCCAACGACCCCAACGTCGACAAGGGCCGGGTGATCTCGCAGGACCCTTCGGCGACCTCCACGGTGTCCCGCGGTGACGAGATCGATCTGGTCGTCTCGCAGGGCGAGGTCGGCGCGGTGGTCCCCGACGTGATCGGGTTGCCGCTCGCCGACGCGAAGGCAGCGTTGAAGGAGGCGAAGCTGGTCGCGGGCAGGACCGAGATCCGCAACTCCGATCGACCCGACGGCGAGGTGCTCGCGACCACCCCGCGGGCCGGCGTCCAACGTCCGCTGAACAGCAAGGTGGACCTGGTCGTCTCCAACGGGATCCGTCTCGTCGAGGTCCCCAACGTCGTCGGCATCCCCTACGCGACCGCGTTCGCCACCGTGACTCAGGCCGGCTTCATGGTCCCCAGGCCTAGCCAGGAGGAATCGGACCGGGTGCCGCCCGGCGCGGTGCTGCGCCAGGTACCGGCCGCCGGAGAGCAGATCCCGGAGGGTGGGATCGTGACGTTCGTGCTCGCGGTCGAACCGGCGCAGGACCAGCCGAACCCTCCGCCGCCACCGCCGCCACCGCCCACCCCGGAGCCGACGACCGAGCCCCCGATCATCGAGGTCACCGAGCCGCCGCCGAGCCAGGAACCGGTCATACCGCCGGCCAATCGGGTCGATCCGGCCGCCCTTACCGCCCGCAAGAGCGGCTCCTGGTAAGGCGGTCAGGGCGCGGAAGTACCCATCGCCACCACTGGCGCGAGACCCGCACTGCGCGTCACCGCGCCGAGGTCACCGCAGCGGACCAGCCAATTGGCGAGCATCCGGTGCCCCCCTTCGGTGAGCACGGACTCCGGGTGGAACTGCACACCCTCGATGTCGATGCCCTCGGCAAGGCCGCGGTGCCGCGCCGCCATGATCACCCCGGAATCGGTGTGCGCGGTGACCTCCAGCACCGCCGGCACACTGCAGGTCTCGATGGCCAGGGAGTGGTAGCGGGTCGCGACGAACGGTGAGCGTAGACCGGCCAGCACCCCGGAACCGTCGTGGTGCACCAGGCTGGTCTTGCCATGCAGCAATTCGGGCGCCCGCCCGACGGTGGCGCCGAACGCCACGGCGATCGACTGCAGGCCCAGACACACCCCGAACAGCGGGATCCGCTCCTTCGCGCAATGGCGAACCATCTCCACCGCGACCCCCGCGGACTCGGGAGTCCCGGGTCCAGGGCTGATCAGCACCCCGTCGTAGGAGGCGGCCTCGGCCGGGGACACGGCGTCGTTGCGGCGCACGTCGCAGTCCGCCGAAAGCTGCTGCAGGTACTGCACGAGGTTGAACACGAAGCTGTCGTAGTTGTCCACGACCAGGATGCGGGCCACGCCGCAAGACTAAGCGGCGAAACGCGCTACCCCTCGATGCCCTCCGGGGCGACCTGATTGAACGGCAGCCGCGGGTCGAGGTAAGGGAAGAGGTGCTCGAACAGCAGGTAGAGCACCCCCAGGGTGAGCAGCAGGCTCAACACCAGGCGCAGCGCTACCGGGCCCGGCAGGTGCCGCCAGATCCACACATACATCTGCTCAGGCCTTTCCTGCGGTGTAGGCAAGTTCCGGCGGCAGCGCCCCCGGTTTCTGGTAGGTCGCGGTGAGCTTGCCGTACACGATCAACCGGGTGCTCGAACCCCAGCGCGGGTTGCAGGTCACCAGGGTGATCCGTTTCTCGGTCGGGGTCGCTTCCGGCATCTCCGGGACGGGCAGCACGACGCTGCCGTTGCTCGGGTCGACGAGCTTCCAGGCCGGGTGCTCGGCGGGAGCACCGGGCATCTTGATGATCGTGTAGACGAACCAGCGGTTGCGGGTCTCGACCACGACGGTGTCCTTGGGCTGGATGCGGTCCAGGTTCGCAAACGGCTCCCCGTGAGTTGCCCGATGGGCGGCGATCGAGAAGTTGCCGACCTTGCCGGGCAGCACGCTGGCCGGAAAGTGCCCGACGCCCTTGGACAGACTGTCCAGGTCGACGCCCTCGACCAAGGGCTTCTCCCAGTTCTTACCGAGCCGCTCGATGTAGACGATGCCGATCGCATCGCCCTTGATCGGATTGCCCTTGCTGACCGGCTGCATCCACTCGCTGCGCAGGTCGTTCTTGAGACCGTTCTGAGCCCGGTTCGCCTCGAGGTTGGTGTAGAAGAGCTGGTAGACCACGAGCAGGAGCAGGATCAGCCCGAAGGTGATCATCAGTTCGCCGGCGCCGCGCACCGCCATGCGCCCCACGGACCCCTTGCGGCGCGGCGCCGGGGCGCCCGCCGGCGCTACTACGTCCTGGATCACTCATACCCCCTGGTAGATCTGCACGCTGGGCAACCCGCGCGGTGCTCTCACTCGTCGGCGTCGGCGTAGCGCAGGTCCAGCGACCCGGTAAAGGCTGGGACCGTGACCCGACGCTGCGTCTTGACCTCGTACCTCAGACCATAAGCGTCGACATACTCACGGTAGTTCGAAATCGCCGCAGCGGCGTCGAGCGCCGCGGACATCCGGGCCACATCGCCGATGGCGGTCACCGCATAGGGCGGGGAGTACACCCGGTCCTGCAGGATCAGCACGTTGCCCACGCACCGCACGGCGCTGGTGGCGACGATCCGCTGGTCCATCAACTGGATGGCCTCTGCGCCGCCGGCCCACATCGCGTTGACCACGGCCTGCAGATCCTGCTGGTGCACCACCAGGTCGTCCGGGGTCGGCGTGGGCAACCCCGGATAGTCAGCGTCCAGAGCTCCGGGCGGCGCATCGTCGAGCGTGACGGTCAGCCCCGGGCCGCTCAGGGGAGTCAGCCCGGCCGGACCGGCGATGGCAGCCGCTTCCGCGCGCAACTGGGTGACTCGGGGATCGACGGCCTGTGCGGCGAGACTCTCCACCTCTGCGGCAAGGCGCTCGCCGGTCAGTCGGATGCGGTCGTTACGCGCTTCGGCGGCCTGGATCAGATCGACCAGACGCACGTTCTCTCCCGAGCGCAGGCTGGTCCCCCGGGCTGTGGTGGCGGTAATCGCGAACAGCATTCCGGCAACGACCAGGACCAGGGGCACTCCCACCCGCCACCGGGACGCACCTGCGGCGGCGGGAGATGCAGTGTCCATGCCCGCTTCCTCCCTCACAGTCCCGATACGCTAACCCAGCAGGCGCGCACCAACGACGGCATGGACCACCACGGCACGCAGCAATTACGGCAGGGGGAGTGATCATGGCCAAGTCGCCGATCCGTCGTCCCAAGAAGGGCGACAAGGGAAAGGCCACGCCGACCCCGGCCAAACTCGGACCAAGTCCGCGCTGGGTCGCTCCGCTGATGCTCGGGCTCTTCGGGTTCGGCCTGCTGTGGATCGTCATCTACTACGTCTCCGGCGGGGACTACCCGGTCACCTCGCTGGACAACTACAACCTGTTGGTCGGTTTCGGGTTCATCACCGGCGGGTTCGTGACCTCCACCCAATGGCGGTAGCGCCCTAATTACACATATGTAGTTCTCCACAGGCATTGTCCCCAGTGGGGATAACGCCTGGTCCACGCGCTCCGGCGATCGCGGCGCCGGCGGCGAGATCAACCCCGAACTGCTCACGAACCTGGGTGTTGAGGCGATCGGTGCGAACAAAGATTGCCACCGTCATCGCCACCAGCAGGACGCCGAACGCCAGGCCCTGCCACCAAGCGCGGCGCGCGCGTGGACCGTACACGAAAAGCGCGCCGAGCAGCCCACCGGTGAGCAGCCCTCCGACATGGCCGCGCCAGTCGATGTTGTCCAACACCAGCCCCGGCAGCAGCAGGATGCCCAGGTACACCAGCACACCCGAGGGGTTGGACCCGATCCGTCGCTCGAGCACCAGCAGTGCGCCGATCAGACCGAACACCGCACCCGAGGCACCGAGTGAGCCGGTGCGCGGGTCGTTGAACAGGTACGACGCCGTCGAGCCGCCGAGCGCGCACGTCAGGTACGTCGCCGCGTACCGCGAGCGGCCCAGCTGGGCCTCCAGCGGTCGGCCGAACAGCCAGAGCACCAGCATGTTCAGCAGCAGGTGCAGGGTCTGCTCGTGCAGGAAGGCCGCCGTGATCAGCCGGTGCCAGCCGTCCTGCGCGACCCCGTCTCCGGTGGCGGCGTAGGGCACCAGCACCAACCGGTTCAGCAGCTCGACCGACGGCTGCACGGCGAGGAACAGCACGACATTGATCGCGAGGATGATGCTGGTGATCAGCCCGGTTTCGCTTCGCACGACGCCCCCGCTGACGGTGCGCGCCTCCCGGACGTTCTTGTTGCCCTCATGCACGCAGCGCGGGCACTGAAAGCCCACTGCTGCCGAGATCATGCAATCCGGGCAGATGCTGCGCTCGCAGCGCACGCAGCGCACGTAGGTCTCCCGGCCGGCGTGGCGGTAGCAGGTCGGGACTTCGCCGGCCTCGGGCTGGGAGGACATGGGTGGCTCGGAGGGCATGGGGTACTCAGCAGGTCAGCGGATCGGGGCCGTCAGATCGTGATCCGCTCGATGTCGATTTTCTCGATCGTCACATCAACTTTGGGACGGTCGCGCGGGCCGGTCTCGACGCTGCCGATCGCCTCGACCACGTCGCGGCTGTCGATGTCGGCGACCTCACCGAAGATCGTGTGCTTCATGGTCAGCCAGGCGGTGGGGACCAGGGTGATGAAGAACTGCGAACCGTTCGTGCTCGGGCCGGCGTTGGCCATGGCGAGGAGGTAGGGCCGTTCGAAGGTCAGCTCGGAGTGGAACTCGTCCTTGAAGCGGTAGCCGGGACCGCCGGTCCCGGTGCCGAGGGGGTCGCCGCCCTGGATCATGAAGTTGGCGATCACCCGGTGAAAGATCGTGCCGGAGTACAGCGGCTCGGTGGTCGGCGTGCCGCTGCGCGGGTCGGTCCACTCCCGGCTGCCCTCGGCAAGCTCGACGAAGTTCCTCACCGTGGTCGGCGCGTGGTTCGGGAACAGCCGCACGCGCACTGGGCCCATCGTGGTGTGCAGGGTGGCGAACACTTCCTCGGCCACGGGAACCCTTTCCTCGGCGTCCGGGCGCCGGCGCGCCCCTTCGGATCCGCATCCTTGCACGCGAGGGCGCACCCGAGCCTGCTCGGGCCGGGCGGTGCTGTCGTCCCCGCGATCGTCGGTGTCGACCACTGCGTCGTGCTGTGCCCCCGTCCTCGCTGCTGCCCCCGGGCGCCCCGGCGCCTGGATCCGGGCGCACGGCCTCGCCGGCCACGGCAGGAATCGGCCTCGAAGATCGGGTCGCCAGCGCGCCGTTATCCGGACCAGACCACGGAGATCACTTCCACCCGTCGCTGGTGCTCCAAGACGAGGTAGGTGGCCAGTCCAGCACGAGCGAAGACATACACCCGGAGCGCACCGTTGGGATTGTCCGGGTTGGACGGCCGACCGCTCCATGGAGCCGTCTCAAGCACCACCCGCAGCTCGATGAACGCGTTCAGCGCTCCGGCCGGCAGAGCGTCGATCTGTGCACGGACACCATCGACGTCAACGGAATACACAGAGCGCTACAGCCGCGCCTCGGTCACGGCGACCGGTTCGCCTTCGGGTGGTGCCTCGCCGGTGAGTAGTTCGACTGCCCGCCGAACGACGCGGCGGTGCTCGGCGGGGTCGCGGGTGACCCAGGAACGTACTCGCCAATTCTCCAAGGCGTCCATCACCGGCGCCAGGTCCAGCGAGAGGCCGGCCTCGTCCAGCGCCCGGCGGTAGTCGCGGTCGAATGCGCTGCGGTACTCGGGGTGCAGCGCTGCGCGGATCTCTCGCGGCGAAGCGCCGGGCAGGGGGAGGCTGGGCAGCTCGCCAGTATCGGCGCCGGGGGGAACGTTCTCCGCTGTCATCTCGGACCTCCAGTCTGGATCGTGCCACGCGCCACCCACAGCGGACCAGGACGGCGCCTGACCCGGTGGACCGGTTCAGCGTCTTGCGCGTGGCCTGGGTCGGGTGCGTTTCGATGGCGTAGCGCCGCCGGCCGGTCAGGTGGCGCACGGTGGAGACGAGGGGGGAATCGAACCCCTAGCCCCAGGCAGACCTCGGCGAACGGCAGCGTCCGAATATTGCCCTCCCTGCGGGCCCGATGGAACGGGTCCCCGCCCCAGGGAGCGAGCTCCAACGTGACGCCCACTTCCGCGAACCCCGCGAGTGACCCGACCAGCAGGGCGGCAATCGCGGGTTCGGCCAGCTCGTTGACCTCGACCCGGTACATCTCAGGGTTGGGTGAAGACGCGCGCCTCGGTGGCCGAGAGCGGTTCGTCCGCGGGCGGTTCTTCGCCAGTAAGCAGTGTCGACGCCTCGCGCATCATCTGCTGGTACCGGTCGCGATCTCGGGTCACGCAGCAGCGTCGCCGCCAGCTTTCCACGACGGCGTGCAGCTCGGTCAGGTCCAGCGACCGCCCGGCCGCGTCGAGGGCGGCGCGGTAGTCCCGGTCGAACTCCTCGCGGTACTCGGGGTGCAGCGCTGCTCGGATCTCCGCCGGCGACGCGCCTGGCCGCGGGAGCGGCGGCAAGGCTCCCTCGTCCGGAGCCGCAAGAGAAGTCATGTGGCAAAGGGTGCGGCGGATTGGGATTGACCCGCCTTGACGGACACGGGGGTTGCGTCGGTCAAAGCGGGTCAATCCGGCTTTTAAGAGCTGAGGTGGGGGCAGGACTCGCCGGGTAGCGCTTGAGCCGGAGACGGGATCGTGGACCTGACCCGCGACCCCACCGGCCGGGTCCGCGCCCGCCTGCTCGACCTCGTGCCCGGCCGGACCGGGAAGGCCTACTCCGCCTGGCTTTCCCAGCGCACCGAGGCCTTCCGTGCCCGCGTGCACATCGCGACGCTGGACCCGTTCCACGGCTACAAGAGCGCGATCGAGGACGAACTCGCAGATGCCACCGCGGTGCTGGACCCCTTCCACGTCGTCAAGCTCGGCACCCAGGCCATGGACGAGGTCCGCCGCCGCTAGGTCAGCAATCTTTTGATGCCGGCGCTGGGGAAGGCAGGTTTGGGTCGTTCAAATCTAGGCAGACGTCCCCGCTATCGGATCCAGAGCAGCTGACCGCAGCCAGTCCGACACTGAGCACTAACGTCGCTGCGAGCAATTTGCGTTGAGCCCTCATCGACTCTGCCCCACCCCGGCGTCGGATCGTCCCGTCCGTGCGCTTCGTCCCCGCCATGATCGCGACGCTACTCGCAGTCAGGCGAACCTGAGAACCTGTGGATTAGGAGAAACTGCTGGTCAAAGGGTGGAGACGAGGGGAATCGAACCCCTAACCCCTGCCTTGCAAAGGCAGTGCTCTGCCAATTGAGCTACGTCCCCGAAGAGCGCCCCAGGCTACTGCACCACCCGCCCGGGCAGGCCCGGTAGCGCGCGAGCGCCCCGGCCCAGAGCGGGCGGGGACGCTCGGTGAATCGCGCGAACTCGTCGGGTCAGCGGACCGGGTCGGTGGCCTCGGCCCACAGGTCCTGTTCGTCCTTGCCGGCCTTCATCTTCTTGAACGCCAGCGCGCCGCCGACGGCGGCCAGGGTGGCCACCAAGAGTTTCTTCATTCCCAATCCTCACCTTCGGTGTGCTGCCAGTGGTGCGGGCTCACCGCCCGATACGGTCCCTCGTCACCGCGACCCGGCCGCGCCGGGAAGCAGGCCGCAAGGCTAACGCACCGCGGGGACGTGGGCGTGATCCAGGTCACCCGCTTGGGGCCAACCGCGGCCTACCCAGGGACGCCTGGCGCCGGGGATGAGTGCGGATAGATTCACCCAGACCATGACAACGATCGGCCACCCCGCTGCGCTCAAGGCGCTGGCGAAGGCGTGGCCGAGTGACCCCGACAAGGCGATCGCTGCCGCGATGGTGTCGGTGGCTCATACGACGATGTGGTGCGGACCCAAGGGCCTGGAAAAGGGCGTCACCTATCTCCTGGCCCTCTTCGGCGACCGCCTCGCGCTGCTGCACCCGACCCGACGGCCCAACGAGGCCGGTTTGGTGGCCGAGTTCGCCCGCAAGACCTATCGGATCACCGACGACGGCGCGGATCGTTTCAACCTGCGCTTCACCCTCGCGCGGCCCTACGGACGCATGGACCTGCGGATGTCGCGGTGGGGCAGTTACAAGGTTAATCGAGAGGTCCTCGACGCGCTGATCCGCTCGGCCGCGGCGGCGGAGAAGCTCGCGCTCAAGAGCGCGGACTCCCCGCTGCTCACCGCCGGGGAGAAGCGGGCCTTCGCGCGGATGTGCGCGGCCTACGGCCCGGGGGCGGAAGCGGCCCTCGCTGTCGCCGAGGTCGTCGTTTTGGACAGCGGCGCCAAACGCGGCCCGCTGAGCACACGTCCGGAACTGCTGCTCGCCGTCTTCCCCGACCAGGTGGTGCTGCTCTCCCGCAACGACACCACGCATGTCACCTGTTCCCCGGTGGCTCAGTTCCCGCGCGGTGAGTTCGACGCCGCCCTCCTGGCCGAGTCCGCCAAGCAGGTCGATCTCACCCTCACCGCATCGGGGCCGAGTACGACGTTGCGGTTGACCCGCTACGGGGACGAGCGGGTCGACGGCCTCATCCTTACCGCGCTGCTGAACGCCGCCCGGACCTGATCCTGCGTCAGGTCTGTCGAGGGAGTAACGCCGGACGCCCCGACCCTGCTGGGTCGGGGCATCCGGATGATGAAGGCCGTGTCGCTGAGGGGGCGTCAGTCGTTGAGCTCATCCGGCTGGAGCATGTACTCACCGACGGCCGCATAGGTCTGATCGGCGTTGATCGGCTGATACAGCGCGGCAGCGGAGTCGCGATAGAGCCGTTCGAAGATGGTGCCGTTGCGATAGGCGGACCCACCGATCAGGCTCATCGCGCGCTTGGCCATCCACGTGACGTTCTCCGCGATCGTGGTCTTGGCGATGCAAATGTACGGCCCGCGAAGCTCGACCGGCCATTCCTCGTCCTCGCCGTCGAGCAGGTCGTTGCAGGTCTGGTGCAGGACCCGCCGGTTGACCTCGCAGCGCACGGCCATCTCGCCAATGCCGTCGACCATGTGCCCGATGCTGGCCACCTTGACGTTCTCGGCCGCGATCGGGCCGAACACCGCGCCGAGCGTCTTCTTGGAGATGACCTTCTGCGACTCCTCCAGGATTCGCAGGGACATTCCGTAGTAGATGCTGGAGAACATCAGCGTCGACCATTCCAGCGCGGAGAACAGCCCCGAGCGGAACTCGCAGATGAACCCGTCCTCGGGGACGTAGAACCCGTCGAAGTGGATGACGTGGGTGCCGGTGGCGTGCATGCCCAGGGCGTTCCAGGTCTTCTCGATCCGGACCCCATCACCCACGCCGTCCTCGTCGACCCTGAAGTCGGCGATGAAGAAACTCTCGGCGTTGACCCGGGCCTCGTAGTCCTCAGGGATGTTGCCCTCGGCGTCGGTGATCGTGGCGTTGGTCGTGATGATGTCGGCGGCCTCGCACAGCGTGCCCCACACCTTTTTGCCATAGATCTTCCAGCCACCCTGCGGTTGCGGCACCGCGCGGGTGTCGGCCAGGCCGTAGACGCCGGCGCGCGCCTCGGACGAGGGCAAGAACATGATGTCGCCCTCGACCACGCGGCTCATCCAGTACTTGTTCTGCTCGTCGTTCATCAGGGTCATCGCAAGGCCGACCGTGACGTAGTGCATGTTGTAGGCCAGCATGATCGCCGAGTCGCCGCGCGAGACCTCGGAAATGATCTTGGAGACCTGCAGGATGTCCCCTCCCGGGCCGCCGAACTTGCGGGGTACCTGAAGCCCGCCGATCTTGCTGTCCTTGAACGCCTTGACGGAGGGGTAGGCGAAGGTGTTCTCGACGTCGTACTTCATGCCGATCTCGCGGAAGAACAGGGAGAGTTCCTGGGCGCTCTCGAAATAGGGCGCGAACTCTTCCGCGGTCATGTCTCTCTGGTGCATGCGAAGTCTCCGTTTCGTGCGGGGAGGGGCGGCTTAGGTCCGAGCGCGATCCTCGGCGCGGACGGTGAGCTGGTCAGCTGACGAGCAGATCCTCACGGCCCTCGGCCTTGAGGGTGGACAGGTAGGACTCGAAGATGCCGCCGGTGAGCGGGAGCAGCTTGAGTGCGAGCGAACGCTTGCCGTCGAGCTTCACCTTGCGCTGGGCCATGGCCAGGGTGAAGTTGAGCTTGCCCTGCCAGAACTTGTTGCTGTTGTCGCTCGACATTCGCAGCGTGACGTTGGAGTCGACACCCTCGGCCCCGGCGCCGGTGAGGACCTTCTGGCCCTCCCAGTCGATGACCATCTCGCAACCCGGGTCGGTCTGGATCAGGCGGATGACCAGCCCGGTGCCCTTGGTGGCCTCGATGAACTTCGGGTCGTTCACCGCCGTGGTGAAGGCGCCGCCGATGTACTTGTAGACCTCGTCCGCGTCCTTGAACACGCTCATGTGCGTTGATCCCTTCACATCGTCGTCTGGGGCTGCTCAGCCTGCCGCATCTGCTGTGCCGGCGCGAGATCGCGCCGGCGGCGGCGTCGCGAACCGCGGACGCGGCGGTGACCTGCCGATACCTCACCAGGGCGTGAGGTCGGCCACGAGAGTAGAGGCATACCCTCTCTCCAAGCGCGAGGTGCCCTCGCCGAATGCCGGTACCCCGCCTTAGCTGCAAGGACGTGGTCAAGACGTCTGGCGCGAGTCCACCGCCTACCGGGGGTGCGCCGTGGCCGCTGACCGGGCGGTCCACCGAACTCACCCAGGTGCGCGATGCCCTCGCCGAGCCCCGCCCCCGCAGCGTCGTGCTGGTCGGCGCCGCCGGGGTCGGCAAGACCCGCCTGGCCCGCGAAGCCCGGACGGCGCTGGAGGAGGCCGGGCGCAGCACGCAATGGGTGACCGCCACCCACGCCGCCGCCCGCACCCCGCTGGGCGCCTTCGCGCCCTTGCTGCCCGCCTACCGTGACGGCGCCGGTACCGACACCGTCCAGGACCTGTTGCGCCAGTCCGCTCGCGCGCTCGTCGCCCGCGCGGACGGCCGGGCGCTGGTCCTGTTCGTCGACGACGCCCAACTCCTCGATGAGACCTCAGCCGGGTTGCTGCACCAGTTGGTGGCGACCGACGCCGTGCTGGTCGTGCTGACGCTGCGCAGCGGGGAGCCGGCGCCCGAGCCCGTCACCGCGCTGTGGAAGGACGACCTCGCGGTACGAATTGAGCTGCCCCAGCTCGACGACGGCGCGGTGGACGACTTGCTGTGCGCGGCCCTGGGGGGACAGGTGGACCCGGCCACGGTCAGGGAACTGATCGCCCGCAGCGATGGCAACGTGTTGTTCCTGCGCGAGCTCGTGCTGGGGGCAATGGCCGACGGGAGCCTGGTCGGGGACCTGGGGGTGTGGCGCCTGCGCGCACCCCTGAGTCCGTCGGAGCGGATCGTGGAGCTGGTCGCGGCTCGCCTGCGCGACCTCGCCCCGGATTCACTCGCTCTACTTCAGCTCGCCGCCTACGCCGAGCCGCTCGGTACCCGGGAACTCACCGAGGTCGGCGGCCTGGACGCCGTCGAGGAGTTGGAGCGCGTAGGTCTACTGGCCAGTGAGCGCGATGGTCGACGCCTGCAGGTTCGGATGGCGCACCCGCTCTATGCCGATGTGGTCCGTCGCGGGACCTCGGCCCTGCGCCGGGCGAGCATGGGTCGCGCCTTGGCCGACGTTGCCGAGGCCGCCGGCGGTCGGCGCCGCGACGACGCGTTGCGCATCGGTGTCTGGCGCATGGACGGCGGCGGCGGAAGCCCGGACATTCTGCTGCGGGCCGCACTCGACGCCCGCTGGCACTACGACTTCACCCTTGCTGAGCGCCTCGCGCACGCCGCCGTCGACGCCGGCGCCGGCTTCGAGGCCCGGCTACTGCAGGCGCAGTGCATGGCGCTGCAGGGCAGAGCCGCCGAGGCGGCGGACCAACTGGGGCTGCTCGCGGAGTTCGCCGGTGGCGATGCCGAGCGCGCGACACTGGCGGTCGTCCACATCGAGTGCCTGTGGACCTTGCTGGGCCGGCCTACCGAGGGGCTGCGGGTGGCCGAACGCGCCGAGGCCGCCATTTCCGACCCCGCGTTGCGTCGCCAGGTCTCCGCTCGGCGCAGCGGACTGTTACTCGCGAGCGTGGGCCCGGGCCCCGCGGCCCTGGGCGCCATCCCGCTGCTGGCCGACGCCGACCCGGTCTCCGCATCCTGGCTGAACCTGGTGGCCTCCTACGGGCTCGGGCGCCTCGGTCGCCTCGGCGAGGCCCTGAGTTCCGCGGAACACGGCTTCGCGGCAGTCCAGAACCTGGAAACCCCCGACGACTGGTACCCCTGGTATTACCTCTACGCGCGGGCAGAGAACCTCGCGCACTGCGGGCGCTTTGCCGAGGCCGAGGCCCTTGCCCGCGCGCAGTACCAGCAGGGCCTGGCCGACGGCAGCAGCGAGGCCCGCGCCTATTTTTTGTGGCACCTGGCCCGCAGCGTGCGCGAGCGCGGCCATACCCGCGCGGCGCAGCACGACGCCCGCGAGGCCATTACCCTGCTGCGCCGCCTGGGCAGGCGCGGGTTCGAGCACAGCCTGCGGTCCAACCTGGCCCTGGCGCTGGCGCTGGCCGGCGATGCCTCCGGCGCCACCCGTGCCCTGGTGTCCGCTGACGCCCTGGACACCGAGGCGCCGCAGTGGAGCGCGACGGACCACCTGGCCGCCCAGGCATGGACGGCGGTCGCCGAAGGTCGTCTCGCTGCCGGGCGGCAGGCGCTGGGCGAGGCCGCCGACGTGGGCGAGCGGATCGGGGATCTGATCGGAACCGCAGCCGCTCTGCACGACATCGCCCGCCTGGGCGGCGCGAGCAGCGTCCGCACCCGGCTGGGCGAGCTGGCGACGCGAGTAGAAGGGGCGCTGGTCGCCGCCCGCAGCGCGCACGTGGGCGCCCTGTGCGAGGCAGATGCCGACGCCCTGGTCGCCGTGGCGCAGACCTTCGACTCCCTCGGCGCGCCCCTGCTGGCAGCCGAGGCTGCGGCCGACGCCGCCGTGAGCTGGCGCCTGGCCGGACGTGCCCAGCGCGCCGAGGCCGAACTGCACCGCGCCGCCGGTTACGCCCGCGGCTGCGAGGGCGCGATCACCCCGGCCCTGGCCCCGATCGCCTCCCGCGAGCGGCTCACCCCCGCCGAACGCGAGACCGCCCTACTCGCGGTGTCCGGGCGCACCAACCGCGAGATCGCCGAGGAGCTGCACCTCTCGATCCGCACCGTCGACAACCGCCTGCAGCGCATCTACGCCAAGCTCGGCATCTCGCGGCGCTCCGACCTCGCCGACCTGGTCCGCTAATCGATCGACTCGGCGAGTTGCGCCGCCGCCGCACGCACAGCCTCAAGGTGCGACTCCACGACCGTCCACACCAGATCCAGGTCGATGTCGAAGTATCCGTGAACCAGGACGTGGCGCATCCCGATCACGCTGCGCCAAGGGATTCCTGATTCCGCGGCTCGAGCCGCTTCGCTCAGGCCGTTAGCAGCTTCTCCGATGAGCTGCAGATGGTGCAGGACCCATACTTGAATGAGTTCATCGCTGTCGAATGCCGTCCGATCATTTCCGACATGGCGGCGAATTCGAGCGACCGCGTCGAGAATGTCGCGTGCCCGGTCCACGTCTGATCTCACAGCGGGACCAGGTCCGCCAAGACTCGTGCTCGCACCCGCCCGTTAAGGCCTTTCAG
The DNA here is from genome assembly GCA_052388275.1 of Sporichthyaceae bacterium. Classification (GTDB taxonomy): domain Bacteria; phylum Actinomycetota; class Actinomycetes; order Sporichthyales; family Sporichthyaceae; genus JBQTII01. Next base: position 22,519 of record JBQTII010000069.1, read on the forward strand.
CGTCACTACGTCGACCGGCACCCCGAGCAGGTCACGTAGGTCCATCACCAGGGCGCCCAGGTCGAGCAGGCTTCGTCCCGGCGCCATGTGGACCAGAAAGTCAACGTCGCTCGCGCCCGTCGAGTCACCGCGGGCGACCGAACCGAACACAGCGACTCCGGAGGCACCGTGCCGAAGGGCGACGTCGATAATCTCGGCCCGCCGCTGACGGATCGCAGCCAATGTCAGAGCGCTGACCAGTTCTGGTGTCGCCACGTCGACCTCCTCAATCCCATGCTCGCACGAGGGCACACCGACGTGCGCTCTTCGGCACAGGATGGACCGATCAGATGGGCGGTCCAGACGCCTCCGTCGCCCTCGTGGCTGTCATCAGAGGTCCGAGCCCGGTGAGCAGCGTGCGCACGTGAGTGTCGATTTCCTCCACTATGCGCCGCACGGTGTCGAGATCCTGGCCCTTAGGGTCGTCGAGCTCCCAGTCCTCGTAACGCTTGCCGGGGAAGATCGGGCAGGTCTCGCCGCAGCCCATGGTGATGACGACGTCGGCTTCGGCGACGCCCTCGGGGGTCAGGAGCTTGGGGCGCTCACCCTCGGTGCTCAGCCCGCGTTCCTGCAGAACTCGGACCACGAGCGGGTTGAGGGATTCGCCGGGCGCGCTGCCCGCCGAGCGAGCCTCGACGCGACCGGCGCCGTAGTGCTCGGTGAGCACTTTGGCGGCGAGGCTTCGGCCACCGTTGTGGACGCAGGCGTACAGGACGACCGGAAGCTCGGTCATGGCCCGGGCTCCGAGGCGTCGACGAGGGCCGCGGCCACGCGACGAGGGTCGGGGTAGAGGGTGAGCACGGCGAGGACGGCCAGTGCCCCGCCGAGCAGTTGGGCGAGGATGAAGCCCGGCGCGCTGGAGGGTTCGATGCCGGCGAAGGTGTCGGTGAGCATGCGCCCGAGGGTGATCGCGGGGTTGGCGAAGCTCGTGCTGGCAGCGAACCAGTAGGCGGCAGTGATGTAGCCCCCGACGGCGTAGGCGAGCGAGGCCTCCCGTCCGGCCCGGACAACGCCGACGATGATCACGACGAGCCCGAAGGTCGCGACCACCTCGGAGAGCAGCAGGTGAGCCTCGCTGCGGTCGCGGTTGCTGAGATCGACCGCGGGGAGGTCGTACATGAGGTTCGCGAGGACGACTCCGGCGCAGCAGCCGGCGACTTGGGCAACCGCGAGGACCCCGACGGTGCGGTTGTCGATGACTCCTAGCGCGCGTTCGACGAGAGTCACGACCGGGTTGAACGCGGCCGACACCGGTCCCAGGGCGAGGATCAGGGCGACGAGTGCGGCGCCGGTGATGACGGCGTTGATCAGCAACTGCAGGGCGATGTCCTCGGTCAGCCGGGTGGCGGCGATTCCGGACCCGACGACGGTGGCGGCCAGCAGCGCGCTGCCGATGAACTCGGCGAAGGCCTCGCGGGCAAGCATGGGGGTCACCGCTCAGCAGCAGGTCGGGTCGATGATCCGGCACAGCGCGCCGAGGTTGTCCAGGCGCGGCCGGTACCAGGTGTTGGTGCCCTTCTTCGTCCCCGCGATCAGCCCCGCGTCGCGCAGCTGTTTGAGGTGGTGGCTGACCGTCGCCTCGGAAAGCCCGACCGCCGGGGCGAGGTCACAGGTACAGACCCCCGTTTCCCGACTCGCGATCAGCAGGCTCATCAGTTGCACCCGTACCGGGTCGGCCAGCGCCTTCATCCGCAGTGCGATCTCCAACGCCGCGTCGGCGCCCACGACCCCCGCGGCGATCGGCGAGCAGCGCACGGCGGCGGTCGTGTCGAGCACCGGTAGGGCCTTAGGCACGGTTTGAGCGTAACGGACCTTCGATAAACGTCAAGCGATACTCGATGGATATCGGTCGTCAAACCAGCCGGTTTCAGCTGCGCTCGTCCACATCAGCCACGAGCACGCTGGGCGCCTCGCGCAGTTGGTCGAGGAAGGCCGGCAGCAGATCCACCGCGGTCACGCCGCATACAGGACACGAGTCTCCGCCAGCACGGTCGCCCGCAGTCCCTGGTGCAGCGACTTGCGCGAAACCAAGTCGACGCCCCGGCCGAGCACCCCAGACAATTCGTCCGCCAAGGCTTCGACGGCCTAGCCCAGTCGCGCGCCAGGAGCGAGGTCGTAAAGGACGTCGACATCACTGTCCGCGGCGGCCGCGTCACCGCCGCTGACCGACCCGAACACCTCTAGGCGGTCAATCCCATAACGGCGGCAGATCTCGGCGACGCGATCCAGGTCGATCCCGAGTCCGGGGACGGCCATGCAAATAGCGTAAGGCGGCCGAGGCCCATTGCGGATCGCCCGGCACCGGCCACGCACCCCGCGACAGGGCCCCCGAGGCGCGGGCCCAAACCACAACGGTTACCTGAGTGACGCGGCGCGCCGGGAGCGGCCACCTCAGCCGTCACGATTGTGGTCTGGGCCAGCGCGGCGGCTATCGAGTGGGAGCTCGTGGCGCGTCAGCTAGCGAGGCCGTCCAACGCGAGGTCGAGCAAGGCCGGCGCTGGGAGCTGGCCACCGGCGGTCGCAGCGGCCGCGCAGGCGGCGGCTCCGATCGCGGCTTCGATCCGGTGGCGCATCGCCGTCACCACCGTGCCCAACGGCGCGATCGGCAGTGGATCCTCGGCCAGCATCCTGGCAACGCAGGCAGCGCCCCCGAGAAGACGGGCGGCGTCCTCCGGCCGACCGGCCGCCTCGTGGGCCATCGCCGCCATCGTCAGTGCGGCCGCCACCCAGCGGAGCCCGCCCTGGCGCCGTAGCAGGTGCAGCGCCTCGACGAGCTCCGCTCCAATCGGCACTCCCGAGAGCGCCGCTACCTCGCTCATCCGGATCAGGGCCATCACCTCGACGTGGGCGAGCGGGATTTGTCGCGATTCGTCCAGCGCCGCTCGCGCCAACGTCAGAGCTCTCGCGACGTTGCCGTTGGCGGCGTCGCACAGCGCCACCGCGGCCCGGGCGTGGGCCACCGGGTTCTCCGATCCGGGGCGCCCGGCAAGCACCGTCAGGATGGACTCGAACTGGCGGCGGGCCGCGGCAACGTTGCCTTCGGCGAGCTCGATCCAGCCCAGCTCGTGCTGGGCGTAGTACAGCCCGAGAGGCCTGTCGGCGAAGCAGCGGACGGCCCGCTCCAGCCCCGTTCGTGCGGCCCGGCGCTCTCCCCTGCCCAGAGCGACGTAACCGAGGAAGAAGCAGGCGAATCCCTCGTCGGCCGGCGTACCCGTCTTCTCGGCGATGGCCAGGGCACGTTCGAAGATCGGAATGCCCGTTTCGACCGTCCACCGACCGCTTTGGATCCCGGCCATGCCAAGACTCAACAGACCGGCGACGTGGAGCGAGGGGTTGGGAGAGGTGAGGGCTTTCGGGTCGATCGAATCGACGGCGGTCGGAACCGGCGTGCCCCAGAACCACGAGACGCGGCCGGCGAGGATCACCGTCGCGGACTCGAAATCCCCGGCGAGCACGCCCGACGCCAGCGCAGCGTTGTAGTTCTCGCCGTCGATCGCGGCGTACTGCGCCGAAGCGGGGTCCAAAAATTTCAACCCGCCCGGGTCCGCCGCCTGGATCCGCTCCACGAAGTGCCGACGATGCCGGCCACCCAGGGCGTCGGTTTCGCCGGCCGCCCCGAGCTTCTCGGCGGCGTACTGCCGGACGGTCTCGAGCAGCCGGTAGCGGGCCGCCTCCGCCATCCCTTCGCAGGCGACGAGTGACTTGTCGATCAGGCGGGCGAGCAGGTCGAGGACGTCGATGGGGTCGGTGTCGTCGCCGGCGACGGCGGTGGCCGCCTCGAGGTCGAAGTGCTGGGGGAAGACCGAGAGCCGGCGGAGCAGCCGCTGTTCGGTCTCGGTCAGCAGGTCGAAGCTCCAGTCCATCGTCGCCCGCAGCGTCTGGTGCCGGGCCGGGGCCGAGCGAGGTCCGGACGTCAACAACCGCAGGTGGTCCTCAAGCCGGTCGGCAATTTGCGTCACCCCGAGGACGCGCACCCGGGAGGCCGCCAGCTCCAACGCCAGCGGGATTCCGTCGAGGCGGTGGCAGATGCGGCCGATCGCGCCGGCGTTGCCCGGGCTCGGGCCGAAACCAGGTTGGGCGGTGCGGGCCCGGACGACGAAGAGCGCAGCGGCGTCGGAGCTCATCAGGTTCTCGACGGTGTTTCTCACGGCCGGCGGGAGCGACAGGCCCGGGGCCGCCCAGGTGGTCTCGCCCGGCACCGAGAGGACCTCGCGGCTCGTGGCCAGGATTGTGACTGCCGGGCAGCGCCGCAGCACCGTGTCCACCAGCGCCCTTGCTGCCTCCAACACGTGTTCGCAGTTGTCGATCACCAGCAGGAGCTGCCGGTCGCCGAGCACCTGGCAGAGCTGGTCCTGCGCCGCCGGCCCGCCCGACCTGCCCGACCCTCCCGCTCCCAGCGCGGAGAGGACGTCGTCGGCCAATGGCCGCTCGTCGCGCACCGTGGCCAGCTCCACAATCCGAGTGCCGTCGGCGTAGTGCTTGGCCATCCGGTCGGCCAGCTCCAAAGCGAGGCGGGTCTTGCCGGCCCCTCCCACGCCCGAGATGGTCAGCAGCCGCGTCCCGGCAAGCAGAGCGCTCAGCTGCGTCAGCTCCCTGTCGCGGCCGACGAAGGAGGTCAGCGCCTCCTCGCGTCGGATTGGAGCCGGCGCGGCCATCGCCGGGTCGGGCAGATCGGGATGGGATAGCGGCCAGACCCGCTCGGGTCGGGTCGCGGTCGGTGACGCCGCCGGCCGATCGAGTTTCGGGTCCTGCTGCAGGATCTGGCGCTCGAGAGCCTGGACGCTCGCGGTCGGCTCCAGACCGAGTTCGTCGGCGAGGGCGCGGCGAAGATCCCGATAGGTCGCCAACGCCTCGGCCTGCCGACCGAGCCGATACAGCGACAGCATCTGCAGACCGCGCAGCCGCTCCCGGAAGGGATGCTCCCGGGTCAGGAGCTCGACGGTGTCGAGTGCAGCGGACGGCCGGCCGGCGGCCAGCTCCGCGTCGGCTAGATCCTCGGCCACGTCGAGGCGG
>JBQTII010000070.1:0-53521 GCA_052388275.1 Sporichthyaceae bacterium
GAAGTCGTAGTGGTCCATGACCGCCATGAAGTGGTTCTTCAGGTACTTGTAGGCCATCTCCTTGGCAGCATCTGGGTCCTCGTGACACAGCGTCACGTCAGTGAGGATCGGCTCGGGAACCGGGACGCTGGGGTGGCACTCGCGGAACTTGGTCCGCCAGCCCTCGATCATCGGCACGTGATGCTCGATCGGGTACTGGATGAAGGTCATCATCCGGCCACCCAACGCGGCCGCCGCATCGGCTGAATCGGGTGACATCGCCACGCAGAACAGTTGATCCCGATAGCCCTTGATCGGCTTCGGGCGAATATCGGTACGCGGCTGCGGGTAGTACGGACCATCGCCCTCGACGTAGCCGTTCTCCAGACCGTCCAGGATCATCTTGGCGGCTTCGTCGAAGCGCCCACGCGCGGTGTTCATGTCGATCGAGAACCCGTCGTACTCCTTCTTCGACAGCCCACGTCCGAAGCCGGGCACGACCCGGCCGGGCGCGACGTACTCGAGCATGGCGAGCTTCTCGACGATCCGCAGCGGGTTGTTCCAGGGCAGGATGATCGCGCCCGGCATCAGCTTGGCGTTCTTCGTGACACCGGCCAGGTAGGACAGGTACTGCAGGTTGTCCCCACACATGCCGTACGCCTGGAAGTGATGCTCAACGCACGAGAGCGCGTCGAAGCCGATCTGGTCGCAGAGGATCGCCAACTCGATCTCGCCCTGCCAGGACTGGAAGTCATCCAGGTCCTTGTGCCAGTTCTGCATGACGTTCAGGTGGCCGAAATCCATGTCGCGCTCCTCGTTCCGATGCCGTCGACGCCGTCGATGTCGCCTGCCTGAAGGGTGGCACAGGTCACTTACAACAATCAAGACACATGTCTACTTCGCTGTCAGGTGCCCTGTCCGGTACCGTGAGAAGGTGACGACGGGAAACTGATGTGGCTGCGGAGGTCAACGTGGCGCCCGCGGTTGAGGTGACAGCGCTCGCCACGGTCCCCCCACGTGGCCGTCGGCGCCGCGCCCCACAGACCCGCGACGCCATTCTCGACGCGGTCCGCGACCTGTTGCACACCCGTCGCCTGGACGAACTGACGGTCAATGAGATCGTCGAGCGAGCCGGCATTTCCCGGCAGACGTTCTACGTCCACTTCGACACCAAGTACGCCGTGGTCGCGGGACTGATCGCCAACGTCGGTGAGGGCATCCTCGAGGTGTGGGCACCGTTGTTCGAGGGCGAGGGCCCGATCCGCGAGGACGTCATCCGCGAGTGCGGCGTGATCACCATCCGCCGCTGGCGCGAGCAGGCGACCCTCTTCACGGCAACCGTCGAGGGCTGGCACAACGACGGGGAGATCCACGACGTCTGGAACGACGTGCTCACCCGCTTCGGTGAACTGTTCGGCACGCGGATCCGCCGCCACCGAGGTTCCGGCGGAGCGCAGCCGAACGACGACATGCTCACGGGCGCGCTGATCGTGGCGTTCGAACGCTGCCTCTACCTCGCAGTCAGCAATGCCGAGAGCCCCTTCGCCCGCTCGGACGATGACCTTGCGACGATGCTCGCCGCGCTGTGGGCGCGGGCACTGGACTGAGCCCTACCGTCGGGCGACCGGAACCTATTGCACTGACCCGGAGCTGCCCTGCCCCATATGGTGCCTCTGCTGGCGCACCCGATTCGATTGTGTGCAGGACTCTGCGCGGGCGCCGCGAACTAGCGCACCTTGCGCATCGTTCCGTCCTGGCCCGTGCTACCCCGGCTCACCCCGACTATCCCGGCCGCCACCGGGTCCGCGAGCCGACGCATTGCCTCCCGCGGTCCGCCCGCGCTCTGCCCACCGTCGATCACCAACGTCTGGCCGGTGATGAAGCCCGCATCCGGACTCAGCAGAAACGCGATGCCGGCTGCGATGTCGGTGGGCCGGCCGGCGTCGGGCCAGGGCTGGGTGCCGGTGAGCACCTCGGCGGTGGTGGCCATGCGCTCGGGGCCGCCGCCGAGGATGGGGGTGAGAACCGGGCCGGGCGCGACGGCGTTCACCCGGATCCGCTGGGCGGCTAGTTCCACCGCGGTGGTCTGGGTCAGGCTGATGACAGCGGCCTTGGCTGCGGAGTAGGCCTGCGGGCCCACGCCGCCGGACAGGGCGGCCACCGAGGCCACGTTCACGATCGCGCCGCCGGCGCCCGCGGCGGCGAAGGCCCGCCCTGCGTGTTTGGTCCCGAGGAAGACCCCGCGCACGAGGACAGCGAAGGTGTAGTCCCAGTCAGCTGCCTCGATCTCGGTGATCGCGCCGAAGGCACCGGGGACGCCGGCGTTGTTGACCATGGCATCGAGCGCACCGAAGGTGGCGATGGCGGCACCGACCAGTGCCTCGATGTCTGCCTCGCTGGTGACGTCACAGACCGCGAGGTGCAACCGGTCGCCGGTGCCGGCGGTGCGCGCCGCTGCCGCGGTTGCGGCGAGAGCATCGGCGTTGAGGTCGCCGATCACGACCTGCCAGCCCTCGGCCAGCAACCGCAGGGCGGTGGCCGCGCCGATCCCGCTGCCGCCACCGGTCACCACAGCCACCCGTGGTCCTGCCGGCTCGATCACTCCGCGACCGTAGCCCCGGCCCTGACACGGGTCAAGACAGCTGTAGCGTTCCACGGCTTGGTCGTGTTGGATGACACCAACCCCGTCAACGCCGACCGGAAGGCCACAGCCATGAGCGACCTCGAGACCAACAAGCAGATCGTCCGCGACTTCATGGAGGCCTTCGGCTCCGGCGACGTGGAGCGCACGATGGCCTACTTCACCGACGACGGCACGTGGTGGGTCGCCGGCAATTTCGCGCTCTCCGGCACCTACTCCAAGGATGACTTCGGCAAGCTCCTCGGCGGCGTCGTAGAGACCTGCAAGATGCCGATCTCACTGACCCCGAAGGCATTCACCGCCGAGGGCGACCGGGTCGCGGTGGAGACCGAGTCCTACACCGAGACCAACAAGGGCGGGATCTACCAGAACCAGTACCACTTCCTGTTCGTGCTGCGCGAGGGCAAGATCGCCCAGGTCAAGGAGTACCTCGACACCATGCACACGAACGAGATCCTGTGCAGCTGAGATGAGCCCGATCGCGGTCTACGGGGCCGGCGGCTACACCGGCCGCTTGGTGCTGGCCGAGCTCAAGCGACGCAACCTCGACATGGTGCTCGCCGGGCGTGGTCGCGAACGACTGGAGGCAGCCGGGCGCATCGCCGCCGTCCCGCATGCTCCGGTGCGCGTGGCCGGTGTCGACGATCCGGCCGCCCTGGCGCAGGCTTTCGAGGGGTGCGCTGCGGTGATCAATTGCGCCGGGCCGTTCACCCGGCTCGGCGAGCCAGTGGTGCGTGCCGCGATCGCGGCGCGTTGCCACTACGTGGACACCACCGCCGAACAGCTCTACATCAAGCGCATCTTCGACGACTGCAGCGCCGAAGCCGAGACCGCCGGGGTAAGCGTGGTGCCCGCGATGGGTTACGACATCGTGCCCGGCGACCTGCTGTGCCATGAGACCGCGGCGGCGGTAGGACCGGTTGCCCACCTGACGCTGGCTTACGACATCAAGAACTTCGGCATGACCCGCGGCAGCATGCACTCGGTACTGACGATGTACACCGGCGGTGAGGTGCGCTGGACGGGCGCCTATTGGAGTGACAAGGTCAGCGGCCCGATTCGCCGGGCGCCGGTGCGCTTCGACGGGGACGCCAGGCCTGCCCCCACCGTGCGCTGGCCGGCCGGGGAGATCATCACCGTCCCGCGGCACGTCGACGTCGAAGGCTTTGAGGTGGTGATGCGCGGGGACGCGTTGATCCCCAAACCCGCTTCCGCTATCGCGCCGAGCCTGATGCCGATCATGAAGGCGGTCATGAAGACCCCGGTGGGCCCCCGGCTGAATTCTCTGGTCGATCGGCTGCCCGAGGGCCCGAGCAACGCCAAACGCGAGCGGGCACGTTTCGCCTTCGTCGCTACCGCCATCGGCCGCGACGGGCGGCGTGCACGCGGTGTGCTGCGCGGAACCGATGTCTACGGTTCCACCGCGGTCATCGCGGTCGCCGGCGTTCGCCACCTGCTCGACGGCGGTGCCCCGGCAGGCGTGCTGGCGCCGGCGCAGGCGCTCAAACCTGCGGCGTTCCTGGACGAGTTGGCGCCGGACGGGATCAGCTGGAGCGTCGCAACGCGCTGAACATCTCCGCAGGCGAGCCGAGGTCGCCGTCGCAGGCTGGCGTGGACCACGGCTGCTCGGCCGGCACCTCGATCGGGTCGGGTATCCCGGTCTGGAGTTGGCGGCGCCGCCCGTCGTAATCCTCCTGCGCCCATCCCCGAACCAGGCGCTGCCCATCCGATTCGAACAGCGCGAGGACCCCCCAGGCCGCGCCCTGCCCGTTGCGGGCCGAGTGCCCGTGCTCGGTGAGGCGCACCGCGGCGCGATTGCCGGACCACAGCACCTGATGGGCGATCACCTGAACATCGGGCCACGGCTCGAGCAGCCCCGCCGTCGTCGCCTCGATGTAGGCCTCGCGACCGGCGATGACGTGCTCACCGATGTACAGGGTGTAGTCCGGGTCGAGGATCTGGTGGCATACCGCGGTATTCCCGGTGTTCAGCCAGTCCTCGACATAGCGGCGCACCAACTCCAAGACCGTCGTCACGACGGCGCCCTGAACATCGCCCGCAGGTCCTTCTTCAGCACCTTGCCCGAAGGGTTACGGGGCAGCGCGTCGACGAACTCCACCGAGGTCGGGCATTTGTAGGACGCGATGCGCTTTTTGGCGAAGGCACGGATCCCATCGGCGTCGGGGCTCGCGCCGCCGCGCAGAACGACCACAGCCTTGACGGTCTCCCCCCAGCGTTCATGTGGCACCCCGATCACGGCGACCTCGCTGATGTCGGGATGCTCGGCCAACACGTTCTCCACTTCGGCCGGGTACACGTTCTCGCCCCCGGAAATGATCATGTCCTTGATGCGGTCCCGCAGGAACACGAAGCCTTCAGCGTCCAGGTAGGCACCATCACCGGTGCGCAGCCAACCGTCCGGTGTGAACGCGGCGGCGGTGACCTCGGCTTGATTCCAGTATCCGGGGCTGACCTGCGCTGAGCGGACCCAGAGCTCGCCGGGTTCTCCCGGTGCCCGGTCCTGGCCGGTCGCCGGATCCACTACCCGCGCCTCGACCCAGTCCAGCGCCCGCCCGACCGAGCGCAGCAATCCCGTGCGCGGACCGCTGGTCTCGTGATCGCGCGGATCGAGGACGGTGACGACACCGGCGGTCTCGGTCATGCCGTAGAGCCCGAGGAAGGTGGCGCCCAGCGCCGCCATCGCACGACGGAGTAGGGCCTCGGTCATCGGGGCGGCGCCGTAGGAGATCTGCACGAGGCTCGTCACGTCGTGCTCTGCGAGCAGTGGACTGTCGATGAGCACCTGGATCAACGCGGGCACCAGGAACGCGTGGGTGACGCGCTCGGTCGCGATCGTTCTGAGCAGGACCTCGGGCAGCGGGTCGGTGATGATGACCGTGCGCGCACCGAAGAACATCGCCATGAGGCCGGTGCCGGCCCCGGCGATGTGGAACTGCGGTCCCGCACACATGTGCACGGTGTCCGGGCCCATCCGAAAGCCGCGGCTCGCCATCGCCCCGCTGTGCGCCAGGTTGGCGTGGGTGAGCGCAACGGCCTTGGGCTGGCCAGTCGTCCCTGAGCTGTAGAGCAGGTAGGCGACGTCCTGGGTGTCGACCGGGTGCGCGGGGTCAACGGCACTGGCCGCATCGCGCCAAGCGGGGTAGTCCGTGTCGTAGTTGACCACGACCGCGCCGAGATCCCGCGGCAGGAGGTGCGCGCAAGCACCGTCGGTGATCAGGACCCGAGGCTGAGCGTGGTCGAGGACCGCGGCCAGCTCCGACGGCGCGAGGCGCCAGTTCAGGGCGACGGTGATCGCGCCGATCTTCGCGGCTCCGAACGCGACCTCGAAGAACTCGGCGTTGTTACGGGCAAGCACGCCGACCCGGTCACCGCGAGCGACCCCGCCGGCGAGCAGCGCGTTCGCCACCCGAGAGCTGTGGTCGTGCAGCCGGGCCCAGGTCAACCGGGTCGACCCGCAGACCAGCGCTTCATGGCCGGGATGCGCCGCCGCCTGTTCGCGGATCAGATCCGCCAGCACAAAGGTCATCCGCGCCTCACCGGCAGGTGTGGATGCCGCCGTCGACGGGGATGATCGCGCCGGTGACGTAGGACCCGGCCCGACTGGCCAGGTACACCGCAACCCCCGCCATGTCCTCCGGGCGACCGATGCGCCCTAGCGGTGACTGCGCGGCAATCGCGTCGCCCATCTCCGCGAGCGTGGCGGCCATCATCTTCGACTCGAACGGTCCCGGTGCGACCGCGTTGACCGTGATGTGACGCGGCCCGAGTTCCTTGGCCAGCACCCGGGTGAGCTGGTGCACCCCTGCCTTGCTCGCCGAGTACGAGTACGTCGGCAGCTCCGGAACCCGTAAGCCGTCGATGCTGCCGACGTTGATGATGCGGGCCGGGTCCTGCGCGCTCGCGCCCGCCGCAAGCAACGGCAGGAACGCCCGGGACAGAAAGAACGGGGCCTTGAGGTTGAGATCGAGGACCTTGTCCCAGGCGGCCGCGGGAAACTCACCCAGGGGAGCTCCCCAGGTGGCGCCGGCGTTGTTGATCAGGATGTGCACGCGTTGGGTTCGGGCCGCGACAGCCTCGGCCAACGCCAGAGCGCCGCCCTCGGTGGAGATGTCCGCGGCGATGAAATCGACCTTGCCGTAGGCCGCGAGCTCGGCGACGGCGGCCTCACCCGCCGCCGCTTTGCGGGCAGAGATGGTCACCGCGGCGCCGGCCTCGAGCAGCCCGCGGGCCATCATGGCGCCGATGCCGCGGGTACCGCCGGTCACCACGGCGGCCTTGTCGGTGAGGTCGAACAGGTTCATCACTCGCGCCCTTTCAACTCGTCAACACGATCGAAGCACCGTTGGCGCCCAGGCCCAGCACCGCGCTCTGGCCCACCCGCGCGCCGGGTACCTGATGCCCGCTGGCCTGTCCACGCAATTGCCAGACCAGCTCGCAGACCTGCAGCACGCCCTGCGCGGTCGTGGCCTCACCGAAGGACAGAAACCCACCGCTGGGATTGATCGGAAGCTTGCCGTCGATCCCGAACTCGCCCCGTTCCAGCATCGCGTCGCCCTGGCCGGGTTCGAGGAAACCGAAGTTCTCCGGCCAGGCCAACACGTGCCACGCGGTGTTGTCGGCCAGCTCCAGCACGTCGATGTCGCCCGGTCCGAGGCCCGCGGCAGCCTGAGCCCTGCGGACCGCTCCGCCCACCTCGCTGGTGTGCTGCACGCCGGGGAGAGGATTCTGCGACACCGTCGGGACGCGAACAGACGGGTCACCGAACTGGGCCGTCGAGACAGCAGACCCGGCGAGTCGTACCAGCGGCACCCCGAGCGCACGAGCCTTCGCCGCCGAGCCCAGGATCACCGCAGCGGCGCCGTCGCTGACCGCGCAAATCTCCAGGAGGTGCAACGGATCACTGACCATGGGAGAGGCCAAGACCTCGGCCACCGTGCATTCCTTGCGGTAGCGCGCAAGCGGATTGCGCACCGCGTTACGGTGCATCAGCACCGAGACCGCAGCGAACGTCTCGGGCGTCGTGCCGTGCTCGTGCATCCGGCGCCGTGCTTCCAGCGCCCAGTACGCCGGGTTGGTCGCCCCCATTGCCACCCAGCGCAGATAATCGGTGTCGGTGATGTCGTCCTTACTGCCCGGCGTACGGGGGATGAAGCCCTTGGGCATCCGCTCGGCTCCGAGCGCCGCGATCACCTCACATTCACCGCTGGCGACCATCGACGCCGCGGTGTGCACCGCGATCGCGCCGGCCGCGCAGCCGCCGCCGACGTTGATCGCGGATGCACTGTTCTCCGCGACGCACTGCAGCACCTCGTTGGCGTGCAGCCCCCAACCCATGCCGCCCTCGAAGCGCGAACTCGCCGCGACCAACCCTTCCAGCTCACGCCAGGCCACACCGGCGTCGGCGATCGCGGCGGTCAGCGCCTCGAGGGCGAGTTGCAGTGCAGGCTTGTCACCGAACTTGCCCCACCGGTGCGCTCCCACGCCGAGGACATAGACCTCTCTCATGCCGCACTCCCCTCGAGGAGTGGGGCGTACTTGTAGGTCAGAACCTCGCGTCCGCTCTCGTCGCGGTGCAGGGGCTCGACGACAAGTCGCAACGGCATCCCGATCTGCACGTCCGCCAGATCCACGCCCGTCAGCATGCCCAGAACCCGGATGCCCTCCGGCAGCTCGATCAGGGCGAGCGCGTAGGGCTCCCACGGGTCCATCCGGAACAATGGCGGCGGTTGGTAACCCTGAATTGTGAAGCTGTAAAGCACTCCCTGACGCCCCATCAGTGCGTCGCTGACTCGCTTGTCCTCGCAGGCCGGGTTGCGGCAACTCAGGGCCTTGGGGAAGTAGTACGAATCGCACCCGGCACACCGCGAGCCCACCAATGCCGGACCGCCCGCGTCGAAGCTGAACAGCTCGACGGCGACCGCAACCCCCTGCGTCGTCTCCGGCATCAGAGCATCCTCACAGCGACAGGATGTCGCGGGTCTCGGTGAAGTACAGGGTGCCATTGGCGACGTCGGTGACCGTGACCTCGTGGCGCACGTAACGGCGTCCGCGCTTGATGAACTTGTCGATGGCCACTGCACGAATTCGCACGGTCGCACCGACCGGGATAGGCGCGTGAATCTGCGAGTCGTGCCAGGTGTGGATGGAACCGATCGCGAACGGCTTGGTGTGGTCGAACTGCACCGAGAGCACAAAGTGCCCGACCAGCATCGGCGGCACGATCGCGGCGCCGAAGGGCGATTCCCCCTCGATGTACCAGGTGTTCATCCGCCACCCCTCATACCAGGGGTTGTAGTCCTCGACGGCGTCGGCGTACAGAATCACCAGCTCGGGGGTGATGTGCAGGTCACGGGAGAGCTCGTCGCCGATGGTCACCATCTCGTAGTACGGCGCGGAGTACTCGTTGAGGGCGTTGACGAACTCGCGCGTCTGCTGGACCTGCAACTCGGTCATCGGACGCAGGGCATCGGTTGCCGGCGCGTTGGGTTCAGACATCGACGTCCACCTCCACCAAGCCCACGGTCTTCTTTTCCCCGGCCTCGTTGTCGGCCCAGATCTCGACCGTGAAGCGGAAGCCGGCGCCCTTGGCGGTCTTGCCGGTGACGACGCCATGGGTGGTGATCACGTCGTTGGCGTACGTGGACGCGACGTACTTGCAGACCATCCGGGAGCCGGTGAAGAAGTTGCGCCCGAAGTAGTACACGCACATCTCCGACAGGTACGCGCTCGACATCTCCCCGGTCTGGATCGGCGCCGCGAGACCGGTCTCGGCTGCGTACACCGGATCCCAGTGATTGGGGTTGAAGCGGCCCCATAGCCGCGATCCCATGAGCTGGATGGCGGCCTTCTTCTTCACCCCGATCAGCTCGAAACCGACCGGGGTGTCGCGGGTGATCAGCCCGTGCGTCGGTGGGGCGCCGTTGGGTGTCTGCGTCATGCTCCCTCGATCTTGGTGAACTCGAAGCCGGCGTAACTGTCCCGGGCGCACTCGTGCAGGATCCGCCGGTAGTCCCGCAATCCGCCGGAGTAGAGCATGAATACCCGAGGTTTGCCCGCCACCTCATCACCCATGTAGTACGAACGCGCCTTCGGGTACAGCGTCTGCTCTGCCCGCTCGTTGAGGTAGGCGCCCCAGTCCTGCTCGGCGCGAGCAAGCGGTTCGACTGTCGCGAATTCCCGCTCGCTCATCTGCGCGAGCAGCGCCGCTATCCAGTCGACGTGCTCCTCGATACCGACCAGCACGTTGATGAGCAGGCCCGGACTGCCCGGGCCGGCCACGGTGAACATGTTGGGAAATCCGTGGGTGCCCAGGCCGAGGTAGGTCCTAGGGCCATGCGCCCACTTCTGGCGCAGCGTCAGCCCGCCGCGGCCCAAGATCTCCGGCTTGAGCAGGGAGCCGGTGATCGCGTCGAACCCGGTCGCGAGTACGAGCACGTCGAGATCATGCGTGGCCCCGGATTCCAGCACGACCCCTTCGGGCCGCAACCCCACAATCGGGTCGTTGCGGATATCGACGAGGGTGACATCAGCGCGGTTGAACGTCTCGAAGTACCCGTCGTCCACGACCGGACGCTTGGCGCCAAAGGGATGATCGCGCGGGGTCAGCAGCTCGCGGGTGACGGGGTCGCGGACGATGGCGGCGATCTTGGCCCGGATGAAGTCCGCGGCCAGGTCGTTGGCGTTCTGGTCGATCAGCAGATCCCGGAAGGCCAGCCCGAAGCCGAAGCCGGCGCCGTTCCAGTTCTCCTCGAACACGGCGTTGCGTTCGGTCTCGGACACCTCGACAGTGGCCTCCTTGCGAGGCCGGAAACCCAGCCCGCTGGGTGAGGCAAGGCAGCGGGCGCGCCGGGCGGCGTATTCGGCTTTGACCGCGGCGTCCACCTCGTCGGTAATGGCCCGGTGCTGGGCCGGGACGCTGAAATTCGGCGTACGCTGAAACACCGTCAGGTGTGCGGCATCGCGGGCCAGGATCGGGATTGACTGCATCCCCGAGGAGCCGGTACCGAGCACTCCGACGCGTTGTCCGCTGACATCAACGCGCTCGTGGGGCCACTCGGCGGTGTGCAGGATCCGGCCGGCGAACCTCTCCAGTCCCGCAATCTCGGGGCGCTTGGTGGCAGAGAGGTTGCCGAGCGCCCAGATCAGGAACGGGGCCCGCCAGCGCTGCCCGGTTTCGGTGCTGACGGTCCAGGTGGCGTTGGCGTCGTCCCATTGAGCCCGGGTGACCCGCTGCCCGAGGTGCACATCACGGCGCAGGTCGAAGCGGTCGGCGACGTGCTCGACATAACGCAGGATCTCCGGCTGCGTGGCGTAGCGCTGCGACCACCGCCATTGCTGTTCAAGTTCCGGGGAAAAGGCGTAGCTGTAGTCGTAGCTCTCCACGTCGCACCGGGCACCGGGATACCGGTTCCAGTACCAGACCCCGCCAATGCCGGCGCCCGCCTCCAGGACGGCGACATTTCGACCCGCGCAGCGCAAGGTGTGCAACGCGCGCAGCCCGGCGAATCCAGCACCCACGACGATGACGTCGAGGTCACCCACGGTCGCGGGTCCGAGTGCTCACAGCGCCTCCATTTTTGCTTACAAGCGTCCTTACATCTGTAAGTTTTCGCCACGTTATCCGGCAGCCCACGGGTTGTCCAGAGCGTGCTGCGGCGGAGCCCCGCCGCTACGCGCGACGAACGCGGGCCACCGGACCCGGCAACCCCGGCGTCGGCGCGTCCGTGCGATAAACAGAGCCGCCGCGCGGGTCGGGGTGCTCGTGGTTGACGCCGGTGAGCACGTAAAGCGCGTCGTAGTCGGGCCCGCCGAAACACACCGAGGTCACCATCGAGAAGGGAACCTCGATCTCGGCCAGCCGCGCCGCGCCCGCCGTCCAGCCCACGACAAGTCCTCCTCCCGCCATGGCGACCCAGACCGAACCGTCGGCGGCGACCGCGAGCCCATCGGGGACCCCGGCGTACTGCGAGGTGTCCACGAACAGCACCCGCCGCTCGGTCGGGCCCGCGGTCAGGGCGTAGCGCCAGACCAGACGGCGACCAGAATCCACGTGATAGAGCAGGCTGTCACTGGGGTCGGCCGCCAACCCGTTGGAGATGCCGATGTCCTGGGCGATCACCGCCGCCGATCCGTCGAGGTCGATCTGGTGCAGCCGCCCGTCCGGGCGGACGCCACCAGGCGCGGGGTCGGTACCCACCGAGCCGACGAACAACCGGCCACGGCCGTCGGCCGTGAGGTCGTTGAAGAACTGCTCCCCCGGGGTGGTCTCCAACAGGACCCGGGTCGTCCCGTCGAGTTGCTTGTGCGACACGTTGCGACCCGCCAGGACGAGCCCGCCGTCGGCGTGGGACACGAGGCCGCCGACGCCCTTGCGATGCGGGATCAGCACCGCCGGCTCCGTCGCCCCGTCGGGCAATGCGTAGACACCGCCGCGGAGCATGTCGGAGAACAGCAGGCCGTGCTCGGGATGCCAGCGGCCCGCCTCGAGCAGGTCGTAGCCGCAGGCCAGCAGTTGCAGGGGCCGGTTCGTGGTCATGGCGGTGCCCTTCCTCAGAGACCGGCCGCGGCGGCGGCCTTCACCGGCTCGTCGCGGTGTTGCGGAGCCGCAATCGCGCCTGCTCACGGGCGACGTCAGCCCACCCGAAGCGCACGCTGCGCTCGCCCGCCGATGCCCCTCCGGGGGCGCTCATCGGCAGGTGTGGATGCCGCCGTCGACGGGGATGATCGCGCCGGTGACGTAGGACCCGGCGCGGCTGGCGAGATACACCGCTATCCCGGCCATGTCATCGGGGCGGCCGATGCGACCCAGGACAGAGCTGGCGGCGATGAGGTCGCCGTACTCGTCGAGGATGGCCGCCATCATCTTCGACTCGAACGGGCCCGGGGCCACCGCGTTCACCGTGATGTGACACGGCCCCAGTTCCTTGGCCAGCACCCGGGTGAGCTGGTGCACCCCGGCCTTGCTCGCCGAGTAGGAGTAGGTCGAAATGTCCGGGACCCGCATCCCGTCGATGCTGCCGACGTTGATGATCCGCGCCGGATCATCGGCGCAGGCGGCGGCCTCGAGCAGGGGCAGGAAGGCGCGGGAGAGGAAGAACGGCGCCTTGAGATTGAGGTCGAGCACCTTGTCCCAGGCGGCGGCCGGGAACTGCGCGAGTGGAGCCCCCCACGTCGCGCCGGCGTTGTTCACCAGGATGTGGACGACGGGCGTGCGCGCCGACATCGCCTCGGCCAAATCGATGCAGCCTGCCTCAGTGGACACGTCGGCGGCGATGAAGTCCACCTCGCCGTGGGCCTTGAGTTCGGCCACGGCGGCCTCGCCGGCGCCGGCTTTGCGCGCGGAGATTGTCACCGAGGCGCCCGCGTCCAGCAGGCCGCGCGCCATCATGGCCCCGATCCCGCGGGTCCCCCCGGTCACGACGGCCGTCTTGCCGGTGAGGTCGAACAGCGTCATGGCGCGTCCAATTCGTGGGACCAGCTGGTCAGCACGACCGAGGCACTGCGGCGCCTTGGCCGGGAACAGCAGTCTGCCCGATGCCGGTGCCCGCCCGCCGCGCCGGTGGCGCACGCAACGCAGCGCTGCACAGTCAGGTCCTGATCGCGACGGCCTGGATCATGGGCGCGATCGGCATCACCCGCGGGAGGTCGACGAACGCCTCGTACTCCGTGATCGCAAAACCGGCCTGCTCGACCGTGCTGCGCGTGTCGCGGGTCAGGACGCAACCGGCGGCGAGCTTGGTCCACACCGGCCCGATGCCCTTCTGCACCGCCGCGAACCGGCCCTCGCCGCGAACATGCTCGAGCACCACCAACGTCCCGCCAGGCTTGAGCACCCGGCGGATCTCGGCCAGGGCGGCAGCGGGGTCCGGCACGGTGCACAGCACAAGCGTGCAGACCGCGGCGTCGAAATGACCGTCGGGGAACGGCAACGCCTCGGCCGGGGCGTCACTGAGCTCGATGGGCACGACGGCCCGGTCCAGCTTCGGGGTGATCTTCTTGCGCATCGCGCCGTCGGGCTCGGCCAGCACGACGGTGTCCGCACAGGTGAAGTACGCCAGGTTCACCCCGGTCCCGGCGCCGACGTCGAGTACCCGGCCGGTCAGCGGGCCGAGCAGAGCCGCGCGCCGGCGCGCAAGCGTCTTCTTCTCCACGGAGGCGATGATCCGGTCGTAGCCGGCGGCGAAGATCTTGTGGTCCTTCATGGCACTGATCCTGCCGTAGTTCCCGACCCCGGCTCTCTATGACTCCTCCGGCAGCAGTCCGTACCTACGCAAGGTCTTGTCAGCGAAGTCCGGGTCGTCCAGAAACCTCGGACCGTCGCAGTCCTTCGCCTTCGGCCGCAGGCAGGCGATTATCGCGACCCGCTGCACGTCGACAATCCGTTTGTCGTCAACCTCGTAAACCAGCCGGACTCCGTTGACAGCGCCTACTCCCGTGCCGTTCAACCGGAAGCCCACCGCGATCCCCACTGCGGCAGGCTCGTCGTACCCCGCCGGCTCGAACAAGGTCTCGGCGGCGGGGATGACTTCGTCCAGCGCGTGGTGACCGCGGATCCCGGGGGGCGGAAACCCGGGGCCGCCGCCGATGGGCCCTTTCAGGTCGCGCGGCCAAACCGCGACCGAGCCCAGATGTGTCACGTTCGGCGAGGTAAGCGCGGTCACCTCCAGCACCGTGATCTGGGCGCCGGGGTGGTCGATCATGAAGGTCTGGTGAAAGGTCGGATTCTTCTCGGTGATGGGTGGCCCGATGAACGTGGTCGTCGGCCTCGACGGCCGCAGTGCCGAGCCGTCGCCCGGTCCACACGCTGAGGTCAGCGCGAGAATCACCGCACCGAGTGCGACCAGAGAACCCCATCGCCGACTGTTCGGCGTCGCGGTCATTTCTGGTAGCCATGCAGGCGTTGACCGGGGTGCAGGGGCTTGCCCGTATGACCGCACCACTGACCGCGTTCTCGCTCAGAGAAGCTGTACTTGATCTTGACGGCATCGCTGTAACCGCTGAGCGCGCTCCCAACGAAGCTCGCACCGGCGAGGGGCGCGAATCCGAACGCGGCTTGGTACGTGGACGCGCTCGCGTTCTCGGTGGACACGGATTTGTAAACGGCTCGCGCCACCCGCTTGTCGTCGCAGCCGAATATCGGGTAGCGCGAGGGGATGTCGTCGCCCCCCCCAGTGAGACCTCCAGGTGAGGTCAGGTACTGAACTCGATAACGGTTGAGGTTTGCGTTCGCGAAACACACCCGCCGCAGGACATCGTGCTCGAACTCGACGCGGTAGTCGCGAGCAATCGTTCGGCCCGGCCCGGCCCGCCAGTCGCGAAACTCGGGATTATAAGTTGAGGTCCGCTCGCGCGCGCCATTGATGCCGAACGACAGGCCGCCGTCGAAGCTGAACCCGGTGCTGGTCACCGTCGTGGCTCCCTTGGTGTAGCTGGTGCTCACCTTCACTCCGTTGCTCACGATAGCCGTGGCGATCGTCGTGAACGCCGTGTGAGGCTCACGGTTGATCTTCTCGATCCGTGAACAACTGCCACCGCCCGGAATGGGTTTGTCGCGTTTGTCGAACGCCGGCTCGCCTTCGGACGTGGGGGGCGGCCAGGTCGACGAGGGCGCGGCGACATTGAGCCGCTCGCCCTGCCCGGGGTTGAGGGCGAGGTTCAGCAGATTGGGTACGGCCGTTTCGGTCGCTCGCGTGACCTGCCCGTCGACCCCGTTCGCCGCGCCGTGCACCCACTCGCCGCCCTCCAGCCGCAGTTGGGAGAGGTACACGTAGTGGCGATCGCCGTGGAACACGTCCAGTTCGATGTCGAGTCCGTCACGGCCGGTGAGCGAGGCCAGCAGCGGGGTCACCAGGGACCGAAGTTCGTACGAGCCGTCGCGGCCCGCCACCGTGCGCGCCATCGGGACGAGGTCGAACCCTTCGCCCGGCGTCATCCGGTGCACCTGCTCGCCCGACGGCCACGCCGAGACGAGGACCTGCGCGCCGCCCAGCGCGTTGCCTGCGGCGTCGGTCAGGACACCCTGAAGCGTGATCGGACCGGCCATGGACCGACTGTCCGTCAGGGTGGCAAACCCTGGGAGCCGAGCCAGTGCTGTACCCACCAGTTGCGAACCATCGCCTGCTGAGTTGTTCTGGGCTACCGCGGGTGCGGCCAACGTCAACGCCAACGACACAGCGACCGCGGCGCGCACTCCCGGCCGAAGTTTGATTGTCATTTCGATCCCCCCATTCGGTTGATGCGCCGGCCCCCCGGCTGGCGCACCGCGGAGCCTAACCCGGTCAAATCGGGTATGTCTGGCGAATCGGGGATCCTTCTTCGATGGCGCCGCTTTCCTGCGCTCAACGCCGCCGCGCACACCATCAGATCTGGACGATGATTTCGCCGGCCTCGATGCTCACCGGGTAGACCGCCACCGGCGTCGTCGCGGGAAGGCAACTGGGTGCGCCGGTGTGGACGTCGAAGGCGGCGCCATGGGCGGGACAGACGACCTCGTCCCCATCGAGATCACCGTCGGCGAGTTCGACCTCCTCATGGCTGCACCAGGCTCCCAGCGCGTGCACCTCGCCGGAGAGCAGTCGGACCAGACAGATGCCCACCTGCCCATGGTCGACCTGACGCAGTTCACCGACTGCAAGGTCGCGCAGGGGACCGAGCGAGACCTTGCGCACTGACAGCACCTGACGCTCAGGGGGGATGGGACATCCCTAGTGTTGCGGCTTGGTGTCCCGTCCTCACCGGCAGTCCCCGTGCGCACAGCAGGTCATCGACCGGATTGATCAGTCGGCGAGGACCCGGCCCGGCGCCATGCGGTCGGCGGTGAGCGCAGCGAAGCGTTGCGCGTCCTCGGCAGGTGCCGGATCCCCGGATCCTTCGAAAACCAGCACCGCAAAGCGGTCCCTGGTCCGGATCAGCACGAGATCGATGAAGGTGTCGTGGCGCCGGCCCTTGGCCGACGCGGTGATCTTGACCCGAAGGGGCAAGGACTCCTCCCCCGCCGCAGGCCGGCGCAGCGCCGTGACGCGCGTCCTGCTGAAGGTGATCGCCTCGGTGCGCGGGTCTTTGCTCCGGGCCAGGTCCCTGGCCAACGCTGCATCCAGGGCGCGCCCCAGGCACGGCGCCAGGCGGGTCTGCGCGGCGTCGAAAAGCTCCATCAACCGCGTCGGCTCCGCCACGACTGCCGTCGAGCGTGCGGTCATCGAGCCATCCGGGGAGCTGAACTGCGGAGATTGGGCGCTGACCGACTGCGCGCGCTCGGCGGTGAGCAGCCCCTCGTCCGCACCGAGGCACACCTCGATCTGACGGTTCAGGCCCGAGCGCGCTTCCTTGGCGTTGCTCGCGGCGCTCGTCCACGCCGCAGGGAAGTCAGCACTGGTCAACAACGCGGAGCGGGCCGCCGCCCGGGCGGTGGCCGGCAGCGCAAACGCGGCGGCGGGGCCGCGGGTGGGTCCGGTTGCCGCGCCGGGCGCGGCAACGGCGCCGGAGCCCTCCTCAGTAACGCGCGGCGGTGCAGCCGTCGTCGGCAGGGCCGGCGGCGTTGCCGAGTCCGCAGGTTCGGCAGGGCCTGCAGCCGGCCGTGGGAAGATGTCCTCCCCGGAGGAGACGCATCCGCCCAGGGCCACCAGCGCCGACACGACAGCGGCCATTCGGACATTCATCAGTGTCTTCCTCCCGCGGCGGCACCGACCTTCCACGCTGCGCTGTTGCGGTCCGCGGCGGCGTAGCTTTGCCTGATCCGGCCATTGCCTGTGCCCGCAACGGACCGAGCTCGCAGCTGGCGTGCCTTCGAGGCGACCCGTTGCCTCCCAACCAGTCTCCGACTAGTCTGACTGCATGACGACGGTCGGTGCCTATGAAGCCAAGACCCACCTCCCACGCCTGCTGGAGGCGGTGGAACGCGGCGACTCCATCACCATCACCAGACACGGCCGGGAGATCGCTCGGCTGGTTCCGGCCGCCTCCACCACGGTCCGGCCGGCCGCGGCCATCGCGGCGTTGCGCGCTGCCCGCCGGGGCGTACTCCGCGGTGAGATCTCGGTCAAGGACATGGTTGACGAAGGCCGCCGCTGATGGTGTTCGTGATCGACGCATCGGTGACGATGGCGTGGTGCTTCGAGGACGAGAGCACCCCCCCAACGGAGGCCGTACTGGATCAGCTGGCCACCGACGAGGCAATCGTGCCGACCCTCTGGCGGCTGGAGGTTGCCAATGTCCTGTTGGTCGCCCAACGACGCGGCCGCGTAAGCGAGGCTCAAGCCACCCGCTTCGTCGCCGCGCTCGAGCAACTACCCATCCGCATCGACCCGGCTGCCCCCGAACTCGCCGCTGTGCTCGCCACCGGCCGGGCACACCAACTCAGCGCCTACGACGCCACCTACCTGCTGCTGGCCGCCCGACTTGGCGTACCGCTGGCTACAACTGACGCCGCACTAACCCGGGCAGCGGGCGCGGCCGGTGTGGCCTTACTCGCGTGAGGCCGCCTCAGTTGCTGGCGCCGACGTACTGCTCGGCAAGCGCGTCGGCGTCGAGTTCGTCGGGTTGGCCCGCGAAGACCACCTGGCCGCGGCCCAGCAGGAAGACGTAATCGGCGACCGCCAGCGCCCGCGTCACGTATTGCTCGACGAGGAGCAACGATGCTCCACTCTTGGCAAGCACTCCCAGGAACTCGAAGATCTCGTCGACGACCTTGGGCGCCAGCCCCATCGAGACCTCATCGAGCAGGATGAAGCGCGGGTTCTGCACATAGGCACGGGCCAGCGCAAGCATCTGCTGCTCGCCGCCGGACAGTGTCCCGGCCGGTTGACTAAGGCGCTCCCCGAGGCGAGGGAAGCTCGACACGGCCCTCTCGATCGCCGCCCCCTCATCGCCCTTCACCGCTTGCAGCAGGATGTTGTCCTTGACCGTGAGCGAGGGAAACACCCCGCGCCCTTCGGGAACATGGCACACCCCCTTGTCCACCAGCTTGTGGGGGGCATGCCCGGTGACGTCCTTGCCGTCGATGAGCAGCGACCCGCTGGTCGGCTTGAGCAACCCGGTGGCCACCCGGAGCAGGGTCGTCTTTCCGGCGCCGTTGGGGCCCAGCAGCGCGACGACGCTCGCGGGTGGCACGAGGAGGGTCACCCCGCGCAGGACCGCAGTTCCGGAGTAGCCGGCGTGGATGTCGCGCAATTCGAACATCAGGTGAGCTCCAGATCCTTCTCGAACTCGGCCATGCCGTCGGCTTCGTTGCCGAGGTATGCGGCACGCACCAACGCGGACTTTGCGACCTCGGTGGCGGTGCCCTCGAAAATCGGCTTGCCGAAGTCGAGGACGTGGATGTAGTTGCAGGTGGACATGACCAGCGACATGTCGTGCTCGACGATGAGGATCGCGACGTTCCGCTCGGCCACGACGCCGGTGAGGATGTGTCCGAACTCCTCGGCAGGTGCACCGATCGAGAAGCCGCTTTTCAACCCGCGGAAAGTGTCAGTGCCCTCCGCGATAATCCGACGAATGAAGCAGCGGCATCTGCGTGTCGGCGATGAGCTGAGCGACGACGACCACGTCGTCGTCCGCGGTGGTTCGCTGGACCCACATGTCCTGCGCGCAGACGCGCAGCGCAATCACGCGATTTACGGAACCTGGGGAATTTCGGTGTTCGCCCTACGTGGCGCGAGCTTGGACGAACTCGCACAGCAGGCGCCGTTCGTTCGATTTGCAATGTTGACGCTGATGACTGTCGGCGCCCTTCGTTCCGCCGGTCTGCGCCTTGAGGCCACCGGGCGCAACCCCAGGCACTACGACCTCATCCTGGACGAACTCGACGACGGTATTGCCAGCCTCATCCAGTGCGAGCACCGCACGACGCCGAACCCTTACCATCAGGTGTGACCGTGAGGAGGACAGCGATGACTGACCAGATTGCATTGACCGCGGACCTCAACGCTCAAGACGATGACGGCCTCGGATGGTCAATACTCGCTGATGCAGTCGATCCGGCGAGGGTCGTTCCAGGGGCGATGGTTCTTGCGGGAAATGCCGCCGGCGTGGCGGTTGTGCGGATCGTCTCAGTGGATGAGGACGGCCAGGTCCACTTCTCGATCTTGCCGGGTCCGTTGGCGAAGAACCGTCACCTGCTCGACCGCTTCATCTCCTGAGTCGCCCCTTGCAGCTGACCGCCCTGCGCGTCCGACGTCAACCGACAGAGTTAGGGGCACCGTCAGCGAGGAGCGGATCCGCGGGTACCTCCGCACGTGCGGCCAGGTACGCACACAGCGAGAGGAGACCCATCCACGCGCCGAAGCCGAAGACGGGGATCCAGTACGAGATCACCCCGTGGTAGGCGAACGGGCCGTCGAGGAAGAACATCAGCAGCACGCCGGGCAGCAGCAGCAGGGCCACCCATAGCCCGGTGTAGCCCAGCCAGCGGGGATAGACCGGGTTCGCGGTTTTGTCGGAGAGGATCGCGGCACCGGTGGCGAGGGCCTGGACGCAGAACGGCGGCGCCGCCAGGAAGGCCATGAACCAGCCGATGTCGTGCAGCAACTGCACGTCCTCGGGAGTGCGCTCGACCCGGAAGGCGGCGGCGGCGAGCAGCACGGCGAACAACGTCAGCACGACGTAGGTAGCTGCCCCGGTAATCGCTTGCAGCACGGCCATGGTGCTCTGCCCCGCTCGGTGCAACTGCACCGTGACGACCGCGCTGAGCCCGGCCCAGCCGCACATGGCCAGCAGCAGCAGCAGCAGTCCGGCTCGGATGCGGTCGCGGTCCTCGACGTAGAACTCGGTCAACCGCTCGGCGCTCCAGTCGGCCTTCGGCGGAGGGAGGTACCCGCTGATGATCAGACCCGCCAGGATCGCCGTCACTCCGACCAGGCCGCTGATCGCACATGCCATCTGACTGCGTGTATTCATCCCCCGAACCTAGGCCCTGAGCGCCCGGCCGCGACATGCCTCGTTCAGCGGAAATCCCGCGAGCGGGATCCCCCCGCCATCGCCAGCCGGGTGAAGGTTTCCGCGACCAGGCTTGTCACGCCCTCGGAGCGTTCCAGCCTGCCCCGGATGATCAAGGCTGCGCTGTCCCGGGCGGTGCGCCGGTGCCGGGCCCAGGCCCCGGGTGAGCAGATGACGTTGAGCATCCCGGTCTCGTCCTCCAGGTTCAGGAAGATCGTCCCGGCGGCGGTCTGCGGCTGTTGACGGTGAGTCACGATCCCCGCCACTCGGACCCTGCTGCGATTGCCCTGACCCTCAAGCTCCGCGATGGTGACGACGTCAGGGTCCAGGCCCTGACGTGCGTGCTGCATGGGGTGCCCGTCGGGAGTAATCCCGGTGGCCCACAGATCCGCGGCGGTGACCTCGACGCCGGACAGCACGGGCAACGCGGGTGCCCGCTCCCCCAGCACCGTGCCGGTCAAGAGATCCGGGCTCGTTTGGGCGACCGCTCCCGCCGCCCACAACGCCTCACGCCGCGCCAGCCCCAGGGACTCGAACGCGCCGGCGGTGGCCAGCGCCTCGATCTGCGCGGCCCCGATCGCGGTGCGTAGCCGTAGTTCGGTCAGATCGCGGTAAGGACCGTTCGCTGTGCGCTCGGCGGCGATCCGCTGCGCCACCTCGCCCGAGATCGAGCGCACCGAGCCGAGCCCCAGGCGGATCGTGGCCCTACCCCACGAGGTGCCCGGTTCTGCATTGTCCTCCCCGGCCGGGGCCAGGTCCGCGCCCGCGGCGGAGGCATTGATGTCCGGACGCAACACCACAACCCCGTGCCGACGGGCGTCGGCGACCAGGGTCTGCGGGGAGTAGAAGCCCATCGGCTGGTTGTTCAGCAACGCGGCACAGAAGGCCGCCGGGTAGCGCAACTTGAGCCAGGAGCTGGCGTAGACCAGCAACGCGAAGCTGATCGAGTGACTCTCCGCGAAGCCGAAGTTCGCGAACGCGGCGATGAGGTTGAAGATCTGGTCCGCGGTCGCCCCGGTGATCCCGTTGGTGGCCGCCATCCCGGCGTAGAGCTCCCCGCGTAAGGCGGTCATCCGCTCCGCGGAGCGCTTGGATCCCACCGCGCGGCGGACCTGGTCGGCCTGCGCGGCGGAGCAGCCGGCCGCGTCGACGACCATCTGCATCAGCTGTTCCTGGAACATCGGCACGCCAAGGGTGCGCCGCAGGCAGTTCTCCAGCGACGGGTGCGGGTAGCTCACCGCCTCCTTGCCGGCACGACGGCGGATGTAGGGGTGCACCGCCCCGCCCTGGATCGGGCCGGGGCGGATCAGTGCGATCTCGACGACGAGGTCGTAGAAGCAGCGCGGTTTCAGCCGCGGCAGCGTCGCCATCTGCGCCCGGGACTCGACCTGGAAGACCCCGACCGAGTCGGCGCGGCAGAGCATGTCGTAGACCTCAGGGTCCTCCTTGGGTAGCGTGGCCAGCGTCCACTCGGCGCCGTGGTGCTCGCGGACAAGGTCGAAACAGGTGTGCAGCGCCGAGAGCATGCCCAGGCCCAGCAGATCGAACTTGACCAGATTCACCAGCGGCGAGGCACAGTCGTCCTTGTCCCACTGCAGCACCGAGCGCCCCGGCATCCGCCCCCATTCCACCGGGCACACCTCGATGACCGGCCGATCGCAGATCACCATGCCGCAGGAGTGGATGCCCAGGTGCCGCGGAAAGTTCGCCACCTGCCCGGCGAGTTCCAGGACCTCGGGCGGCACCGCGTGATCGGGATCGGGGGTGGCCACCGAGGAATACCGCGACACAGCCGATTGAGGCGAGTGGGGCGCGAGCTTGCTCGTGTCCCCGAGCCGATTGAGGCTGTCGAATGGCGCGGCTTGCCGCGCCAGGAACACTTCGCCGGCGAAGGCGTCCTGGGCACCGGTGGAGTACCCCAGCGCCTTGGCCATGTCCCGCACCGCCGAGCGCGGCCGGTAGGAGATGACGTTGGCGACCTGGGCCGCATGGCGGCGCCCATAGCGGGTGTAGACGTGCTGGATCACCTCCTCGCGGCGGCCGGACTCGATGTCGATGTCGATGTCGGGGGGTTCACCCCGCTCGGGTGAGAGGAATCGCTCGAAGAGCAGTCCGTAGAAGACCGCGTCGACGGCGGTGATGCCGAGTGCGTAACAGACCGCGGAGTTGGCCGCCGAGCCGCGGCCCTGGCACAGGATGTCGTTCTCCCGGCAGAACTGCACGAGCTCGGGCACGATCAGGAAGTAGCCGGGAAAGTTGAGCTTGGAGATCATCGCCAGCTCGTGCTCGATCTGGGCCCAGGCCCCCGGCTGACGCTCAGCCCACCGTGGCCCGTACCGCGTTACGGCACCCCGTTCGGTGAGTTCCCGCAGCCAGCTCACCTCGGTGTGCCCGGGCGGGACCGGGAAGTCCGGCAGCCGCGGCCGGATCAGCGCGAGGTCGAACGCGCATTCCGCACCGAACTGCGCGGCGCGCGCGACCGCGCCGGGGTAGCGGGAGAAGCGGGCGGCCAGCTCCGCCCCGGAGCGCAGGCAGGCCGACCCGGCGGCCGGTAACCACCCGGCCATCTCCTCCAGCGAACGTCGGCCCCGGACCGCGGCCAGAGCGGTGGCCAGGCGATATCGATCCGGGCTCGCATAGTGGGCGTTGGTAGTGGCCACGGTGGGCAACCGAAACCTGGTCGCGAGGGCGGCCAGCGCATCGAGTCGCTCGGTGTCGTCGGGATGCCCGCGTTCGGTCAGCTCGACCGCGACGTGATCCCGGCCGAACAGCGCGACCAGGCGATCCAGTTCCACCGCTGCTGCCCGCTCCCCGTCGGCACCGCCCCGCGCCAAAGCGGCGGGCACCGCACCCTTACGGCATCCGGTGAGCACCAGGGTGTGACCCCCCACCGCTGCACCAAGTTCGTCGAGGTCGTAGACCGGCTTGCCTTTCTCCCCACCCCGGGCATGAGCGTCGCTGATCGCCGCGGACAGCCGGGCATAGCCCTGTGGATCCCGGGCGAGCACGAGCAGATGTGCACCCTCGGGATCGGGCGCGCCGTTCTGCGCCTTGGTCAGGCCCAGGCTCAGTTCGGCACCGAAGATCGTCGGCAGGCCGTGCGTGGCCGCTGCCTCAGCGAAGCGGACCACCCCATAGAACCCGTCGTGGTCGGTGATCGCCAGGCCGGACAGCCCGAGCCGCACCGCCTCCTCGACCAGTTGCTCGGGGTGCTCGGCGCCGTCGAGGAAGCTGAAGTTGGAGTGCGCGTGCAGCTCGGCGTAGGCCACCGTGGGGCCGCGCGGCGGCGTGAGCTCCTGCGACGGCTGGTAGGGCTCGCGTGGGATGCTCCCGGGCCGCTCGGCGACGGTCCCGAAGGACAGCTTCGGTGGCCGGTTCTGCCCTGGCTCCGCGAACTCCCCCGACAACCGTCGCTCCAGCTCCCGCCATGGCATCGGCGGGTTCTCGAAGCCCATCAGTGGGCCTTGTCAGTCATAGACGGCCTCGACCCACCAGCGCTCATCGGAGAGCACCATCAAGTATCCGGCGCCGTCGGCAGTACTGAGCTGGATACGCACCCGCGGGCCCCGCGCAGCGCAGCTCCCGGCGACCGCCCTTGAGTCCCACCACCGGTCTTCCACCGGCCACGGACCGGCCCAGCCCAGCACCGGACGTGACGGTCCATCACCCACCCGCAACCGGGCAGGCGGGGCGGAGATCGCGAACCGGGCGCTGACCCGCACCGGGGCACCGGTGTCGTCGTGGAGCGCCGCGGGCAGTGGGGCAGGCGGGACCAGCGCCGGACTCGGCGCCGGGATCCGGCCGGGCCAGGGCGCGGCCGCACCGGGGCCGGGGCGGGCCGGGGGGTCACCCCAGGCCCGGTAGCGCACCTGCTCCCCGGGGCCGCGGCCACCGGCGAGCGAGGCGGTCAGCACGGCCGGTTGACCGAGCAGACCCTGCACCCGGGCGACGGCCCGCCGGGCCCGCTGCGCGGACTCGGTGTCCGCGCCCGAGGCGGACCAGAGCCCGAGCTGATCCCCGCCGTGCGGGATCACCTCCTCGGGGATCAGCCGCAACACCGCAACCCCACCACTGGGCCGGGCGGGCAGGCCCGTGCGCGAGGGTCGGGCAGTGAGCCAGCCGTCGAGTTGCCAGCGGACCCGCTCGGCAATCGCATCCGGGGTCAGTACGCCCTCGTGCCGCCAAACCCGCGTGTGCCGCTCGGCATGCTCGGTCTCGACCTCGATGCTGATCCGGGTGCACCCCAGACCCGCAGCGACGAGGCGGGCGTGCAGGCGATCGGCCAGGGGACGGGCTGCGAACGCGGCCTGCTCGACCCGCGCGGCCGGCGGATCAAGCATCACGGAGACCACCAGGTCCGGCGGTGGAGTGCGGCCGAAGGGTGGCTGCGGGTCTAGGCCCCGGGCCAGCCGGTGAGCGTAGGCACCGTCGGCGCCGAAACGGGCGGTGACATCCGGTGCCGGAAGCGCGGCGAACGCCCCGAGCGTGCGCACCCCGAGCCGGCGCAGCAGATCGGTCAGCGCCGGACGCTCCAGGGCCTCGACCGGGAAGTCTGCGAGGAACTGCGGCGTATTCCCGTCGGGTACCACCACCGCGGCCCGCGCCGCGAGCGTCGCCGCAAAGGCGCCTTCGGCAACCCCGGCCCGGCACCGATCGCCGGGCCCGGCGACCGAAGCCTGCTCCGCCAGGTGGCGGGCCGCGCCGGAATCTCCCCCGAAGTACCGGGCCGGGCCCGGGGCGGACACCGTGCACAACCCCGGTCGCAGGATCTGCACGCCCGGTGCGGCAGCCTCCACCGCCACCACCACCGGCTCGAACGCCCGCGCCTCCTCGGCAGGGTCGCGGGTGAGTACGGCGAGTTCCGGGCAGCGGTGCTGGGCCTCCCGCCGGCGCAGCCCGCGCCGCACTCCGGCCTCGCGGGCACCGGCCGTGCAGGCCAGCACCACGCCTGCTTCGAGAACCGCGGCCGGGGCCCGGGGGGGCAGGCCGGCGGCCGCGGCGGCGGTGACGACCGGCCAGTCCGGGGACCAGATCGCGATCGTCCGCCCGGGTACCCGAAGGTGTTCGCCCTCGGCTGCGGCAGGTTCGGCGGGCGGCGAGTGCGGAAGAACCGTCATGGGTACAGTCTTCGAACATATGTTCGATAATGTCAAGGGGCTTGCGCTCCCTGGTGAGGCGGTGACCCGAACCCCTACAGTGACCGAACCGCGGCGGGAGTCCGTGCGCCGAGCGGAGGTGTCCGTGGCAGACCGTCGCCTGATCGTGGCGGAGCGAGACGGCGGCTGCTGGCATGTCCTGGGCACCCGGTCGATCGAGCCCGGCGAGGTCGTCACTGCGGGCCGGGCCGGCGAACTGCCCCTCGGCCTGACCCTGGACACCCGGGTCTCCCGACGCGCGGTCACCTTGACCTGCGCCGAGGACGGCTGGTCGATCACCTCGACGAATCGCAACGGCGTGCTCCTGCACGAATGGGGGGCACCAGTGCGTTACGCACGCCGTGAGGAAACCCTCGCTGCGCCCCGGGTCGCCCTGCGGATCGTGGGTTCGGTCGTGCGCGAGCACTGGGTGCTGCTGGAGGACGACACCCGCTTCGGCCCCTACTCACCCGGCGACGGCGAGCCCGGCCAGAAGTTCACCCCGGACCAGCTCGCATCCCTGCGCCTGCTCTTTCCCGACCTGCTCGAGTGGCCGCCGGTACTCACCGAATGGCCCGCCACCCTCGACGATGTGGCCCGCGCCCGCGGCGAGAGCGTCGAGGAGGTCCGCACCCGGCTGGAGGCACTGCTCGGACAGGCCCGCACTCACGGGCTGTCCCCCGAGGTGAGCGTCACCGATCCGGACTACGTGCATCTGCTGGTCACCGCCGGTCGCCTACGCCCCGAGGAGTTCGGGCCGGCTCCCTGAGGGGAGCCGTGACAGTGACTCGGTTCGCTCACGCTCCTCGCTCGTCCCTCGCTCGCTCGCGTCACTCACGGTTGCGATCTCTACCGGCGCACCCGCCGTCCCCGGCAGCCAGAACTCGGCCCGCCGGACCCCCCCGCCCGCGGACCCTCGCCCCGTGCACTGCACCAGCATCCGGCGCGCGCGCAACCGGCCGAACCCGTCCCCCAGGCCCTCCCAGCGCGCTGCCGCAGACGCCAGCCGCTGATCGGCACCCGGCCAGGGACCGAACGACACCAGGACGGCGCCCTGACCCCGAGCCCGGGCCGAGAGCGAACGTGCCGTCGCCGCAGTGAGGTCGCCCGGCGCCTGCACCGCGACCACATCGAAGCCGTCCAGCAACGCCCCAGCCGCCCGTGCCCATTCCTTACCCGGCGCAGGGATCAACGCAAGGCGGGACAACGCGATCCCCGTCTCGGCCGCTGCCACCAGGCCGATTCTGGGCGCGCCGACCAGCGCGCACCAGGACCCGGTCAACGAGGCCCCCGCCAGCACCGTCAGCAGCAGCGCCGCGCCGCCGGTATCGACACCCACCTCGACGGTGCTCCCCCGGCGCAAACCGCCGCCACGAAAGAGCGGGCGCAACACGTCCAGGACAGGCAGCACCGGCGGAGCGATCACCCCGCCGGAAGCCGTACGCACCACCCCGGGCGGCAGCCGGGCGAGCAGTTCGGCAACGGGGGCAACGGGCATTCCTCATTATCGAACATATGTTCGATAATGAGCAAGTGCTCCCCGCCCTTTCGCGTCACCTTCGCGTGTCAACGGCGTCAAGCGCACACGCCGTGCCGCCGGCGGAAACCGTCTGAAGAGCCGAGGCACACTTGTCCGTTCAGCCGATTTCGCCCCGGAGCGAAACCGTTTGACCTCCAGTGCCGTCTGACCATCGAGCACCATCAATTCGCCCACCATGACGGGCGCAGGTAGGGAGGACGTCATGCACACCTGTTCGTGGTTCACCTCGAACGAGAACCCGCATTGCGGAGCGCCCGCTCCGTACCAGGTCACAGTCACCAACCCGCTGTACCGCGCGGCGCTGTGGTTCTGCGCCGAACACAAGGCAGCACAGGAGGCCAACTTCGCCCGGCGCGCCGGCCGGATCCCGGCCCAGCGTCGCGCCGCCGAGGTCGGCTCGCGCTGAGCCCACGCCATCTGGAGCGTCATCCCTTATGGCAGAGGATCTCTCATCCCCACCGGATTGCTCATGAAACTGGCGCACCGTCAGGTGCCAGCGCCGAGAACCCGAGGTAGGGCACGAGAGCTTTCGGCATGGTGACCGAGCCATCGCCCTGCTGGCAGTTCTCCAGAATCGCCGCCATCGTGCGCCCGATCGGTAGCCCGGAGCCGTTGAGCGTCGCGGCCGGCACTTTGGAGCCGTCGGCTCCGCGCACGCGAATCCCGGCCCGGCGAGCCTGAAACTGGCCGCAGTCCGAGCAGGAAGAGATCTCGCGGTAACGGTCCTGGCTCGGCAGCCAGACCTCGATGTCGTAGGTGAGGCGCGCCGAAAAGCCCATGTCCCCGGCCGCGAGCTTGATCAACCGATAGGGCAATTCGAGCGCGACCAGACACGCCTCGGCATGGGTGACCATCAGCTCCAGTTCGGCCTCGGAGGTCTCCGGCGCGAC
Organism: Sporichthyaceae bacterium; assembly: GCA_052388275.1. Taxonomy (GTDB): domain Bacteria; phylum Actinomycetota; class Actinomycetes; order Sporichthyales; family Sporichthyaceae; genus JBQTII01. The sequence goes on from JBQTII010000070.1 coordinate 28,135, forward strand.
GATCCGCACCAGCTCCACCTTCGAGAACTGATGTAGCCTCAGAATACCGCGGGTGTCCTTACCGTACGAACCGGCTTCGGAGCGATAGCACGGGGTGTGCGCGGTGTAGGCCAACGGCAACGCGGAGCGCTCCAGGATCTCCCCGGCGTGCAGGTTCGTCAGCGGGACCTCGGCGGTCGGGATCAGGAACAGCTCCCGGCCACCGCCGCAGGTCGCGAACAGATCGTCGGCGAACTTGGGCAGCTGCCCGGTACCGGTCATCGTCTCCCGCGTGACCAGCGTCGGCACCGAGAACTCGAGGTAGCCGTGACGACGGGTGTGCAGATCCAGGAACAGCGCGGCGAGCGCCCGCTCCAACGCAGCCCCCGGACCCCGCGCGACGCTGAAGCGCGGCCCTGACAACTTGGTCGCCCGGGTGAAGTCCAGAATCCCGAGCGCCTCGCCCAGGTCGACGTGGTCCTTCGGTGCGGTCGCGAAGCTCGGAACCGCACCCCAACGTCGGACCTCGACCGCATCGGATTCCTTCAACCCGTCGGGGGCCGAGGGTGCCGGCAGGTTCGGAATTCCGAGCATCGCCTCGTGCAACTCCTCGGCGAGCGCGGATGCGGTCTCCTCCGCCTCGCGCACCCGGTCCTTGAGTTCGCGCGCCTCGTCCTTCAATGCCTCGACGTCAGCGCCGGCCTTGGCCGCCTTGCCGACCTCGGCCGCGAGCGACTTGGCGCGCGCCCGCAGCTCGTCGCCGGACCGGATCGCGTCGTTGCGTCTGGCGAGCACGTCCGCGAGCGGAACGGGATCCAGGGCGTAGCCGCGCCGGGCGAGGACCGCGACGGCGACATCGGGGTCGGCGAGCAACGTTCGAGCGTCATGCATCACCGGGGAAACTTAGCCGTTCTCCCGATCACCACCGAGCAATGCACACCGAACTGGCGAGTAAGCTACTGAGCAGTCACAGCTGACTGGAGGCCTCCGTGAGCACCGAAGCGTACGTCTATGACGCCATCCGCACCCCGCGCGGGCGAGGCAAGAAGACCGGGTCCCTGCACACGGTCAAGCCCATCTCGCTGGTCGTCGGCCTGATCGACGAACTGCGCGAGCGGTATCCGAACCTGGAGCCCAACCGGATCGACGACCTGATTTTGGGCTGCGTGACCCCGGTGGGTGATCAGGGCGGCGACATCGCCAAGACCGCCGCCCTGCTCGCGGGTCTGCCCGAGACGGTGGCAGGCGTGCAACTCAACCGGTTCTGCGCCTCGGGACTGGAGGCCGTCAACCAGGCCGCACAGCGGGTGCGTTCCGGCTTCGAGGACCTGATCCTCGCCGGCGGGGTCGAGTCGATGTCCCGGGTGGGCATGGGCACCGACGGCGGCGCGTGGGCCATGGACCCGGAGACCTCGTATGAGACCTACTTCACCCCGCAGGGCATTGGCGCGGACATGATCGCCACCATCGAGGGCTTCTCGCGCACCGACGTGGACTCCTACGCCCTGCTCTCCCAGGAGCGCGCCGCCAAGGCCAAGGCGAGCGGATACTTCACCCGCTCGGTGGTCCCGGTGCGCGACCGCAACGGCGTCGTGCTGCTCGACCACGACGAGTTCGTGCGCCCGGACGCCACCTTGGAGGGCCTCGGCGCACTGAGCCCGTCGTTCGAGATGATGGGCGAGCTCGGCGGTTTCGATGCGGTGATCCTGCAGAAGTACCACTGGGTCGAGGCCATTGACCACGTCCACACCCCGGGGAACTCCTCCGGGATCGTCGACGGTGCGGCGCTGGTCGCCATCGGCACGGAGGCGGTCGGCCGCGAGCTGGGCCTCACCCCGCGCGCCCGAATCCTCGCCACCGCCGTCTCCGGCGCAGACCCGGCGATCATGCTCACCGGGCCCGCCCCGGCCACTCGCAAGGCGCTGGCCAAGGCCGCCTTGAGCGTCGATGACATCGACCTGTTCGAGATGAACGAGGCCTTCGCGGCCGTCGTGCTCCGCTTCTGCAAGGACATGGGCCTGACCTCCACGCAGCTGGAGGAGAAGGTCAACGTCAACGGTGGCGCCATCGCGCTCGGTCACCCGCTCGGAGCGACCGGAGCCATGCTGGTCGGCACCATCATCGACGAGCTCGAGCGACGCGAGAAGCGCTATGGCGTCGTCACCCTGTGTGTGGGTGGCGGCATGGGCATCGCCACCGTCATCGAACGTCTGTAGGTCCTCCCCGCATCGGCGAAGCGCCCTGCGCCTGCAGGGCAGACCATAAGGACGAGCAGTGACTGCGACCATAGGGACCTTCCGCATCGAGAAGGACGCCGACAACATCGTCACCTTGACGATGGACGACCCGGCCGGTTCGGCCAACACCATGAGCGACGCCTTCAAGGAATCCATCGCCCTGGTGATGGATCACCTGGAGGCCGAACTCAATGCGGACAAGGCCTCGATCACCGGGGTGATCCTGGCCTCGGCGAAGAAGACCTTCTTCGCCGGCGGAAACCTGGGGGAGATTCTCGCCTCCACCGCGGATCAGGCCGCCGAGATCACCGCCAGCGTTAACGCCATGAAGGCGAGCATGCGTCGCCTGGAACTACTCCCGGTGCCGGTAGTGGCCGCCATCAACGGCGCCGCGCTCGGCGGTGGCTACGAACTCACTCTGTGCTGCAACCGCCGCATCGCGCTCGACGCGCGCGGCAGCCAGATCGGCCTGCCCGAGGTGGGCCTGGGCCTGCTGCCCGGCGCCGGTGGCATTGTGCGCACCGTGCGCCTGCTCGGCATCCAGGACGCCTTGCTCAACGTCCTGCTCCAGGGCCAGCGATACTCCCCGACTCAGGCGCTGGCCAAGGGCCTGGTCGACGAGGTCGTCGCGAGTTCCGGCGAGCTGATCGCGAGCTCCAAGGCCTGGATCAAGGAGAACCCCAAGGCCGTCCAACCCTGGGATGTCAAGGGCTACAAGATTCCCGGCGGCTCCCCTTCGACCCCGGCCTTCGCGGCGAATCTGCCGGCATTCCCGGCCAACCTGCGTAAGCAGATCAAGGGTGCCCCGATGCCGGCGCCGCGCAACATCCTGGCCGCGGCAATCGAGGGTGCGCAGGTCGATCTGGACTCCGCGCTGCTCATCGAAACCCGCTACATCGTGGATCTGATTGTGGGTCAGGTCTCCAAGAATATGATCCAGGCGTTCTTTTTCGACATGCAGTACGTCAACTCCGGTGGCTCCCGGCCCGCCGGGTACGACAGTTACTCCGCGAAGAAGGTTGCGGTGCTCGGCGCCGGGATGATGGGCGCCGCAATTGCCTACGTCTGCGCCAAGGCCGGGATCGAGGTCATCCTCAAGGACGTCAGCCTGGAGGGCGCCGAGAAGGGAAAGGCCTACTCCGCGAAGCTCGTCGCCAAGGACGTGGCCAAGGGCAAGCTGAGCCAGGAGAAGGCCGACGCCTTCCTTGCGTTGATCAACCCGACCGCCGACGCCGCGGATGTCGCCGGCGCGGACCTGGTCATCGAGGCCGTCTTCGAGAGCCCCGAGCTCAAGGCCAAGGTCTTCGGCGAGATCGAGCACCTGGTCGCGCCGGACGCGCTCCTGGGCTCGAACACCTCCAGCCTGCCGATCACGGGCCTGGCCAAGGGAGTCTCGCGGCCCGAGGACTTCATCGGCCTGCACTTCTTCTCCCCCGTGGACAAGATGCCGCTGCTGGAGATCATTGCCGGCGCGGCGACCTCGGACGCGACGCTCGCCAAGGCCCTCGATCTGGCCAAGCAGATTCGCAAGACTCCGATCGTGGTCAACGACTCCCCTGGCTTCTTCACCAGCCGGGTGATCGGTACGTTCATCAACGAGTGCCTGGCGATGGTCGGTGAAGGTATCGACCCGCACTCGATCGAGCAGGCCTGTACCCAGGCCGGCTATCCCGTCGGCGCCCTCGCCCTCTCCGACGAGCTCACGCTGACTCTGATGCGCAAGATCCGCGAGGCCAATTCCGACAACACGGTGCTCGGCGGTCAGGGCCACCCCGCCGACGTCGTCGTCGACCGGATGCTCGACGAGCTCGACCGGCCCTCCCGTGCCGCGGGCAGGGGCTTCTACGACTACGTCGACGGTAAGAAGACCACCCTGTGGCCGGGCCTGCGGGAGGCCTTCGGTGCCGGCACGCAGCACACCATCGGGTCCGAAGGATTGCTGGAACTGCAGGAGCGGATGCTCTTCATCGAGGCCATCGAGACCGTGCGCTGCTTCGACGAGGGGGTGCTACGCAGCGACGCCGAGGCCAACATCGGCTCGATCATGGGGATCGGTTACCCGGCCTGGACCGGCGGCGTCATCCAGTACATCAAGGGCTACGCCGGTGGCCCGGCCGGCTTCGTCGCCCGCGCGGACGAGTTGGCGGTGAACTACGGCGCCCGTTTCGCCCCGCCGGCATCACTGGTCGAGGCTTCCAAAGAGGGCCTGGTCCGGCGGCCATGACAGAGCCCGAACCACCGGTCCTGGTCGCCACCGCCGGCGGCGTCGCCACCATCACCCTGAACGCCCCGGCCAAGCGCAACGCGCTCTCCACCGCGATGCTCGGCGCGATCTGCGAGGTCTTCGACGCCGTCGAGGCTGACCCGAGTTCCCGCGTGGTGGTCCTGACCCACAGCGGGCCGGTGTTCTGCGCGGGAATGGACCTGGCCGAGGCGACCAGGGTCGGCCTGGAACACAGCTCCGGGTACCTGTTGCGGATGCTGCGTCAGATCGCTGCCCTGTCCAAGCCGGTCGTGGTGCGCCTGGCCGGCCCGGTGCGCGCGGGCGGTTTGGGCATCATCGGTGCCGCGGACGTCGTCATCGCCACCGACGAGATCAGCTTCGCGTTCACCGAGGCTCGCATCGGCGTCGCCCCGGCGATCATCTCCCTCACCACGCTGCCCCGCATGAATCCGCGCCTGGCGCACCGCTGGTGCATGTCCGGGGAGACCTTCGACGCGCACGCCGCGGCCGCCTCCGGCCTGATCAGCGCGGCCGTCCCGGCCGCCGAGCTCGACGAGGCCGTGAACGCCGTCGTCGCCCAGTTGCTCCTGGCCTCACCGCAGGGCCTGGCCGAGACCAAGAAGCTGCTCGGGCACGAGATCGTGGCTCTGATCGACGAGCAGGGCGAGGGCATCGCCAAGATGTCCGCGGCCCTGTTCGCCACCGACGAGGCCAGGGAGGGCATGACCGCCTTCCTGGAGAAGCGCAAGCCCCGCTGGCAGAACTGATCCCTCCCCGCGCGGCTGCTCCGCTGGAGACGGACTCAGGCTTGGCGGGCGGCCTTACGGGCGGCGCGCTCGTCACGGCGCTCTTCGAAGCGCGCAGCTGCGCCGTCGACCTCGGTGAGGAAGGCGTCGAGTTCTCCCCGGACCTTCTCTCCGTGGGCACCGAGCTCGCGCTCCCAGACGTTCAGATGCGCCAGCACCGGCATCACGACGTTGTCGCGATGCTGGCGCAGGTCGTAGATCCCAGCCAACGCGATCTCCAACGCCTTGCGCTGAAAACCCGCGAGCCCGTATCCGGGCATCTGAAAGCGCGTCACAGCCTGCGTGATCGCAGCCATCGTGCGGTCCGGGGCGAGCTCCAAGGAGGCCTCAAGCAGTGAGCGGTAGAACACCATGTGCAGGTTCTCGTCGGTGGCTATGCGAGCGAAGAGCTTCTCGCCGACCGGGTCACCGGTCGCGCGGCCGACGTTGCGGTGCGAAACCCGCGTCGCCAGTTCCTGGAACGAGACGTACGCGATCGACGCGATCGCATCGCCCGGATTGTCGTTGCTGAAACCGACCGACATGGCGTCCATGCGGTCACGTTCGAGTTGGACGGGGTCGCAGGCGCGGGTGACCAGCAGGTAGTCCCGAATGGCCTGGCCGTGCCGGCCCTCCTCCGCGGTCCAGCGGTGCACCCACTCGCCCCACGCCCGGTCCCGACTGAACAACGTCGCGATCTCGAAGTGGTAGCTGGGCAGGTTGTCCTCGGTCAGCAGGTTGACCTCGAGCGCCGTAGCGACCGCGCGCGAGACCGCGGACTGCTCACGCGACCAGGCCTGCCCGCCGAGGTGGCCGTCGAAATTACGGCCCAGATCCCACGGCACGTACTCGTGCGGGAACCACTCCTTGGCCATCTTGATGTGCCGCTCGAGCTCGCGTTCGACCACCTGCTCCAGTTCGATCAGGATGGTCGTGTCGGTAAGGGATTCGGCGCTCACGTGGCTCCTCGCTACCTGGACCGGGCGCTCCCTCAAGGACCTGAATCCTCCGGAAGCCGCGGCTGGACCCTAAGGTTACGTAACCGTAGGTTGGATGGACAGTCGGGGCGTGGTGAGGCCGCTCACCTCGACGGTTGACGTGACATCCCCAGCGTGAAGATGTGCGCTATGTCAACGACTGACAACGGCGCGTGATGATCGCCTCGCGCTGAGGCATGACCGGGCCAAACCTGGTTCATGACTACGGACGGGCAGGCGTGGCCGCCGGACAAATCGGGCACGATCTCAGGGTGCGCCGCCACAGCAACCCTCCCGCCTCCGCCCTGGGTGAGCACCCGGCCGCACCCGAGGTCGACGCCGAGGACGACCTTGCCGCAGCGCTGGCGCACCGTCGGCCGACTCGCACCTCAGCCCTGCTGATGACGCTCGCGCTGTTGTGCGCCACCTTGACCGTGGTGTTCGGGTTCTGGCTGGCGGATCTCGTCCCGTCCTACTGAGTAGGCACCCAAGCGCGTTCACACCAGGCTCAGGGAGCTGATCAACCACCGTCCGTTGTGCTTGTCCAGACCCATCCGCATCCGGGTTCGATCGATTCGTGGCTCCGGGGTGTTGCTGTTGCGGACGGTCTGATCGACGAAAAGCAGGACTTCGGCGGAATCGCGGTCCGCGCTCAACACCCCGGAGGAGAGCACCACACCTTGTGCACTGCCCTTGAACCGGGTGATCAACGGTCGCAGGGACTCGCTCGCCGCCGTGAACTCGGCAAGGAAGTCACCGGTGGAGTTCTCCAGCACCCGGGCGAAGTCGGCATCAAGCGTCGCGTGGTCATAACTGGTGACCTCGACGGCGTAGGCGCCGGCGATCGCCACCACCTCGCGGCGAAGATCATCGAGGCGATTGTCCGCCCGTACCTGCCAGCCCAGCGCGGCGACGGCGATCACCATCACGGCGAGGGCGAGGCTCAGTAACCGCACCGCCGTCGCCGACCCCCGCAGCCGCGCATGGGCAGCCGGCGCCGCGGCGACCGGGGCAGGGCCCGCGGTGGCGGGCGGATCCGCGGTGGCGGGCGGATCCGCGGTGGCGGCGCCTTCGGCGTCCAACGGCGTGGGATCGGTCATGGCAGGGGTGATCCTCGCATGCGGGGACACCCCGCCGTTAGCGGCGGATCAGCGCGACCAGCAACATGATCGCGCCGGTCAGGGAGGCATCGGTGCGGACCGGGCCCAGCGCGACCCGGGTACCGTCAGGCAAGGTGACCAGGCCGGAGCTCACCTGGTAGGACCCGAGCGCCACCGGCGAATCGGTGCCCGAAGGCGGGCCTGAGGGCTTGAGCCGAGGGGCGTTCTGGGCGCCGCGACCACCGACTCCAGGCGCAGAGGAGTTACACGACCGGGTGAGATCCGGCGGCACCCGCGTGGGATCGATGGGGGAACGGCGGGGGCCGCCGTAGTCGCAGGTCGCATTACCGGTCAGATGCAGCGAGACGCGAAACCCGCCGCCTTGCACGGTCGTGCGCAGCGCCGAGGTCGCCTCCGGGAACGCGATCAGCAGCCCCTCCAGCGCCGGCAGCCGCGCGGTGATGAGCTCGCCCGGGGTGATCAGATTCCCCAGCAGGGCGGAGACCGGACTGGTCAGCGAGGTCAGCACCTGCGCCAGGTCGGCGACCGCGCCCGGACCATCTTCCAGGAGCGCGCGCACGGTCGGGTCGGTATCCCGCAGCGTCCGCGAGAGCGTGCGCAGTGAGCGGGTGAACCGTTCGAAGTCCGGCTGCAGCGCGTTGGCCGTGGCCAGGTTGGTCCGTGCGCTGCGCAGCAGTCGCTGGGTCTGTGGCAACGTGTCGCTAAGGGTCGCTAGCAGTGCCTCGGCGTCGGTGACCAGGCGGGCCAGACGTGGCCCGCTGCCGTCCAGGGCGAGCGCGAGTTCGCCGACGACCGTGGTGAGGTTGCGGCCGTCGACCTGGTCCAGGACGCGAGCCAGGTTCGCGATGACGGTGGCCGTCGCGGTCGGCGTCGTGGTCCGATCAAGGGTGATGACGCTGCCGCCGCGCAGGTAGGGGCCGGCGTCGCGACGCGGACGAAGGTCCAAGAACTGCTCACCGGCAGCGGACAGGTTCGCCACCACCGCATCAAGGTCGGCAGGGATGTCGGTCCCGCCATCCAGGCGCGCCTGCGCGATAACGCCACCGGGTCGCAACTCGATAGCCGTGACCTTGCCGATCAACTTGCCGCGGTAGGTGACCTCCGAACGAGGAAACAGCCCGCCGGCCTCGCGCAGCTGGACCGCGATGGTGTAGCTGTCCCGCCCGATCTGCAGGCGCAGGATGTTGACCCCGACGTGGTACATGCCGAGCACGAGCACGAGCAGCACCGCAAGGTTGGCCACCAGCACGCCGCGGCGGCGCAGGAAGGCCGTCATGGCGCCTCGGCCCCCGAGCGAGCTTTGCTCATCATCTGACGAAGCGTCATCTGGGCAGCGGCCGGCTCGCCCGCGAGTGAGAACCGCGAGAGGTCAGCATCGCCGGTGAGGTAGTCCCCCGGGGTGGAGGCATCAAGGAACTTCCCGAAGCGCACCAGCTGACTCAGCGTTGGTCCGACCTTGGTCTCGATAGATATCAACGCATCGAGCACCGGCTCGATCTCTCGCAAGGTGGCGATCAGGTCTGCCCGGGTACGGCGCACGACCCGGTCAGCAACCTGACCCAGGTCGGCCAGCTTCGCCAGCAGCCGGGCGATGTCCTCGGTCGAGTCCGCGAGCAGCGCGGCTGCCGGGGCCACATCACGCAGCGCCGCCCGCAAGGTCGGGCGGCGGTTGGCGAGGGTGCCGGACAAACTGTCGAGGGCGTCCAGGGCGGCGTCGATGTCATCGGTCCGGTCGTTGAACGCACCGAGCACCTCGGTGAGTGATCGCAGCAGGGAACGCACGTCCCCGGTGCGCCCGTCCAGCGCCCGATTGAGCTCGCCGACGATCGTCTTGAGCTGCCCCAGCCCGCCGCCGGAGAGCAGCAGCGCGGCGGCCGCGAGGGTGTCTTCGACCTTCGCCACCGTCCTGGTGGCCGAGCGCGGGAGTTGCCCCCCGTCGGCCAGGGGTGTGCCGCCCCCAGGGTCGAGGTCGAGGAATCCCTCACCGAGGGGAGTGGTGGTACGCAGTTCCAGGCGGGCGTCGTCGGTGACGGTGACGCGCTCGGAGATCTCCAGTTGCACCTGTGCCAGGAAATCCCGGGTGCTGATCTCGCTGACCCGCCCGACGTCCACCCCATCCACCCGCACGCGGGCACCGTCGGGCAGGGTCAGCACGTCGGTGAACGTGGCGGTTATCCGATAGGTGGGGCCGTCGACCCCGCCACCGGGCAACGATAGATCCGACAGCGTCGTGCCGCAGCCGGCCGTGAACACCAGGGCGAGAAGCGCCGCTGCGGGCGCCCCCCGGGTCCGGACGATGACCCTGCCTCGCTCCTTCACCGCGCCCTCGCCATCTCGAGCCCGTCGCGCAACGAGCCGATCGGTTTGCCCGCCTGCGGGCAGAACGTCGGCCCGAAGGCGTCGCAGACCTGCTGGAGGACTACCGGGTTGAGGAGGTTGGCCGCCGCCGAGGCGTTGAACACCACCCGGCGAGCATCGAGGTCGACCGTGCGGGTCAGGTTCTGCAGGGTCAGCGGCAGCACATCCAGGGCCTCGGTGAGCGAACGCTTGTGGTCGCTCAGCACCTCGAGAACCTCGGCGAGGGCGCGGACCCCGATGCGAGCCTGGCCCGAGTTGGACTTCACGAATTCGGCGACCTCGGTGAGGGCGAGGGTGAGTTCGTCGACGGTGTCGGCGAGCAGCGCACCGTTGTCGGCCAGCACGTCGGTGGCACCGGCGAGATTGCGCCCGAAGCGGCGCACCACGGCGTCGTTGCGGGCGAAGGTCGTGGTCAAGGAGTCCAGGCTGCGCACCAGCGCCCCGAGGTCGTCGCGGTTGTCGGCCAACGTACCGACCGCCGCGGACAGCCCGGCGATCCCGTCGTTGATGAGTTGCCCGTTGCCTCGCAGGTTGCCTGCCGCGACGCCGAGCGCGTCCTGGATCGCACCCACCGTGCGGGCGTCGGAGGTCAAGGACGTCGCCAGGGAGTCCAATGCCCGCACGATGCGGTCGAACTCGACCGGGGTGCGGGTGCGCTCAAGGGGGATCACCGCGCCATCGACCAGGACCGGGCCCGAGGTCCAGACCGGGGTCAGCTCGACGTAACGGTCGGTGATGACGGTGGGTGGAATGATCAGCGCGCCGGCATCGGCGGGGAGCTTGAGATCGGCGGGCACGCGCATCCGCACTGCGACCGAGGTCCCCTGCGGGGTGACCGCGGTGACCCGGCCCACCGGAACGCCGAGCACATCGACGTTGTTGCCCGGGAACAAGCCCACCGAGTCGGTGAAGTGTGCGGTCAAGGTCATGGTGTCCTCACCGAGCACCCCGCACCCGGCGCCGGCGATGGCTGCGGCGATCACGGCAGCGCTCACGGCGAGCCGGCCACGCCACCGACCAACAGGCATTCTCAGCACCGCCCCTGCGGCCCGCACACTGCGGAATCCGGGAAGACGGCGTTCGGGCCGTTGACGTCCAGGTAGGGCCCGTTACCGGCGGCGTTGGCGAAGTAACGCGAGGCCGGACCGAGCAGGATCGCGACCTCACGCAGGGCGGCGTCGTTGTCCTGAAGGGTCGTCAGGACCACGTTGAGATTCTTCAGAAGCGGGGTGAGCTTGCGCTGATTGTCCGCGACCACCCCGCGCAGCACCCGGGCCAGTGCCCGGGTGTCGGTGAGCAGCTCGGTGATGACCGCCCGGCGTCGGGTGACCTCGTCGAAGATCAGGCTCGCCTCCCGCAGTAGGGCGATGAGGTCCGCGCGGTTGTCATCGAGATTGCCCGCGAGCGCTGCGGTCTGGGAGACCAATCGGTCCAACTGTTCGCGGCGCATCACCACGACCTCGGAGAGCCGGGCGACCGACTCCAGCGTGTCACGGGTCAGCGCGGGAGTGTCCCGGAAGCCGTCGGCAAGCACGGCCAGTGCCCTGCGGAGCTTGTCTCCGTCGAGCTTCTCCAGGGCAGGGGCACCGGCTTCGATGATGTCCTGGACCTCGAACGGGACGCTGGTGTTGGCCAGCGGGATCGTTCTGTCCGGCAGAGTTCCGCTCCCGCCCGGCGTGAGCGCCAGCACGTGGTTGCCCAGCAAGGTCGCGATGCGCACGTCGGCGCGGCTGTCGGACCCCAGCCGCAGCGAGTCACCTACCCGGAAGCTCACGCGCACGAGCGAACCGGCCAGTTCCACCGAACCGACCTGCCCGACCCCGACGCCGGCCACGCGGACCTCGTCACCCGGCTGCAGGCCTCCGGAGCGCGCCAGTTCGGCGTAGTAGGTGGTCTTACCCAACGCAAGCCCGCTGGGGGCGTACAAGACCGCGAGCAGCCCGAGCACGACAATGATCGCGATCGCACCCCGCCGGCGCGGACTGCCTCCGCGGCGCCGGCGCGCGAAGACCTTCGTGAGGCGCACACCCCTCATGTGCACACCTGCGAGTTCGCCGTCCCGCCACCGACGCGTTCACGCTGACCCTCGGGTCCGACGAAGACCAGGTTGCACAGATAGAGGTTGATCCACGAGCCGTACTGCATCTGACGCGCGAACGCCGCCAGCGCGAGCGGCAATCCCTGCACTGCACCCTCGAATGGCCCCTGCGCTCGGGCGTAGGCGCGGGCCACTCGTTCGAGCTTTGCGATGTCGGTCCGCAGCTGCGGACGGATCTCGCGCAGCAAGCCGGTCGTGGCATCGGTAAGCCCGGACAGTGCCGCGATGGACTCACCGATCTGCACCCGGTCGCCGGCGGCGGCGGTGCTGAGCCGGCGCAGCTCGCCGATCACCGCGTCCACCTCCACCTCGCGTGAGCCGATCTCGGTGGCGACGGCGGCGAGATTGTCGATGACCCGCCCGATCACCTCGTCGCGGTCCGCGAGGCGCCCGGACAGCTCCGAGGTCGTCCGCAGCAGGGCGGTGATGCTGCCACCCTCACCCTGCAGGACCTGCACGAGCGAGACCGAGAGCCGGTTGATCTCCTCGGGCGCCAGCTCAGAGAAGAGCGGCTGGAAACCGTTGGTGACCACCGTGAGATCGAGGGCGTTCGCGGTGCTGGCGAGTTCGATCGTGGCGCCGGGCGTCAGCGGGGGCGCCGCTTTCTTGCCCGGCAACAAGGCGACGTACCGCTGGCCGATCAGGTTCTGATAGCGGATCGCGATCCTCGTGTTGGCGAGCACCAATTGTTCGGCGAGTACGGAGAAGCGCACCCGTGCCAGCGTTCCGTCCAGCTTCACCGAATCCACCCGGCCCACCCGCACCCCGGCCACCCGCACCGGGTCGCCGGAGTTCAGGCCCGAGGCGTCGGTGAACATCGCGGTGTAGGAGTTGGTCTGGCCCGAGATCGAGTCCCGCAGCGTCGTGTAGAGCAACGAGGCGATCAGGATGGCCGCTGTGGCGAATGCCAGCAGCCGGACCAGCGCGCCGCGCACGTTCTCGCCGTTCATGACGGACCCGCCGGGATGGCGACGGTGGACCCGCGCAGCACCGAGCCGGCCAGCAGGATGCCGATGTCTCCGCTGGAGAGTGCCCGGCCCGCCATCAGCGCGTTCATGATCGAGGAGAACATCAGTTTGTCCTCGACGCTGCCGACGTCCCCGACCCCGCCGTAATCGACTGCTCCCGATCCGTCGCCCGCACAGTTCGGTCCGTCGAGCCCTGGATAGCGAGGGCAGTCCGCCGGTGAGTAGACCGGCAACGGACCTGGCTCGGCGCGCACGTCGAGGTTGACGCGCCCGCCCCTGCCCAGGGCCAGACCCCCGAGGAACTCGCCGAGGTCGACGAAGCCGGCGGAGAACGCCCGCGGGTGCTTGCCCAGAACCCCGACGATCTCGCGCGTCTGTCCGCTCACCCGGATGAGCCGGGTCTCGTTCGGCTCCAGCAGGTCCGCCGCGGTGTCGGTCAACGAGAGCCCGGCCGAGAGCAGGGACAGGAACTGGGCCTCTCGCTCGAGCAGGGTACGGGCGAGCACCAGCACGTCATCGACGGAATCCAGCAGCGACGGAGTCGTTCGCGCCAGGGTGTCGGCGAAACGCGCGAAGGCGGTGATGTCGGCCTGCAGATCCGGCAATACCGGGCGCAGGGCGCGCAGGTAGGCATCGGTGCGCTCCACCAGATCACCGAGATCCTCACCGCGCCCGTTCAGCGCGCGCGCCAGCTCGGACAGGACCGTCGCGAGCTTCGCGGGTTCGACCGCGGCCAGCACCGTGAACAGCTTGCCGAACACGTCCTGCAGTTCGACGGTCTCCGCCGAGGTGTCCTGCGGGATGCGGGCACCGGATCGGATCGCTGCGCCGGAGCCGGTCGGCGGCGGGATCAGGTCCACGAAGGCCTGCCCGAAGAAATTGGCCGGCAGGCTGCGGGCGCGCACCGCCGCCGGCACCTCGGCGGCCTTGCCCGGATCCAGCCGCAGCTCGACCAGAGCCCCCGGCCGACCGCTCTCGCGCCGGATGCTGCCCACGCGCCCGACCACGACCCCGCGCATCTTCACATCCGCACCGGCGGCCAGGGCGTCACCGGTGTCGGTGAGCTGCGCGGTCACCGTGACCCGATCGCTGAAGGTCCCGCTGAACTGCGCCATGACCAGGCCGAGCAGCGCCGCCAGCACCCCGAGGAACACCACCCCGCGCCCCATCAGCGCACCTCGGTTCGGGCCTGCTGGATTTCCCCTCATCCAGAGATCCGAACCCCAGGGTCATAGCCCCAGAACGCCAGCGTCAGGAACATGTCCACGACGATGATCAGGATCAGGCTGGCCCGGATCGCGCGCCCCGTCGCCCGGCCCACGCCCTCCGGCCCACCGGAGGCGGTGTAGCCGTAGTAGCAGTGCACCAGTGTGGTCAACACGATGAAGACGGCGACCTTGATGGTGGACAGCACGATGTCGAACGGGTTGAGGAATGCCAGGAAGTAGTGCTGATACGTCCCCGCTGACTGGTCGAAGAAGGTGGTGACGACCAACTGCGTGGCGAAGTAGGAGCCGAAGAGCCCCACGACATAGAGCGGAAGGATCGCCAGCATCGAGGCGATGAGGCGGGTGGAGACCAGGTAGGGCACCGGGCGCACCGCCATCACCTGCAGCGCGTCGATCTCCTCCGAGATCCGCATCGCGCCCAGCTGCGCGGTGTAGCGGCAGCCCACCTGCGCGGCGAAGGCGGTCGCCGCGATCAACGGGGCGAACTCGCGGGTGTTCGCCAGCGCGGAGACGAAACCCGCGAACGGCGCCAACCCGATGATGTCCAGCCCGGTGAAACCGGCGATCCCCACTGAGGTGCCCACGAACGCCGACAGCAGCAGCATCACGCCCATGATCCCGCCGCCGACCAGTAGTGCCCGGCCCCAGCTGATGTCGGAGAGCACCCGGAAGATCTCGCCGCGGTAATGGCGCAGCGCGAACGGGATCGAGGTGATCGCCTTGAGGAAGAAGGTGCCCTGCGTGCCGAGTTCGACCAGGGTGTTCTCGACCCCGCGCACCTGACGATGCATCACCCGTGCGGCACGGTGTTGCTCGCGCAGGGCGCCGGCCTCGGCCCGGACTCCCATCAGACGACCTTCGGCGGGGCGAGCAGCAGGTAGGCCTGGGTCAGGGCGATGTTGGTGGAGAACAGAATCAGGAAGGTCAGCACGACGGACTGGTTGACGGCGTCGGCCACACCCTTGGGCCCGCCGCGGGCATTGAGCCCTTTGTGCGCTGCGACGATCGCGGCGATGAACCCGAAGATCGCGGCCTTGATCTCCGCGACGACGAAGTCACCGGCGGTGGCGAACGCGGTGAAGGAATCCAGATACGCCCCGGGTGTGCCGCCCTGGACGTAGACGTTGAACAGGAAACCGGCCGCGACCCCGGTCATGGCCACGACCGCGCACAGCAGCACCCCGACCACGACGAGCGCGGCGACCCGCGGCACCACCAGTCGGCGCACCGGTGAGATGCCCATGACGCGCATCGCGTCGAGCTCCTCCCGGATCGTGCGCGAGCCGAGGTCGGAGCAGATCGCCGAACCGGCCGCCCCGGCGAGGAGCAGCGCCGTCACCACCGGCGCGCCCTCGCGGATCACTCCCAGGCCATTGACCGCGCCGACGAACGAACTCGCCCCGACCTCCGCGGCCAGGCTCCCGACGTTGACTGCCACGATCACCCCGAACGGGATCGCGACCAGGATCGCCGGCAGCAGCGAGACGCTGGTGACGAACCAGGCCTGCAGGATGAACTCCCGCCCCGGAAAACGCCCCCGCACGAGGTCGATCACGAGATAGCGCAGCGACGCGCTCGACAGTGACGTCAGCCGCCCGACGGTGATCAGGGAGGCGTCAAGTGGCCCCGGCAGCCGCACCGAGCGCCGATGCCCCGCCGTGGGCACGCGCAGCGAGACGTCGGTCATGGGGCGTGGCTCTCAATTCCAGGTGGATGCGGGCGGCGATTCAGGTGGATGCATCGCAAGGCGGAGGCGAAGCCCGATGCGGAGCATCGGGCGCCAACGACAACGCGGCGAGGCGCCGCCTGGGCGCCGGCCCGCGCCGCCTATCGGGATTGGGAGTCATGCCTTTAGCCTCACGAGACGCGAGAATGAGACGGGTTCGCCAGCACCCTAACTGCCCCCTTGTGACCCAGAACACCCACCGCCCGGACGGGCCCCACTGCACCACGAAACCCGAACTCGGCGCGATGCTGGTGTGATGACACGAAGTGACGTCGTGATCGTCGGGGGCGGGCACAACGGGCTGGTGGCGGCGACGTTGCTGGCTCGGGCGGGCCTGGATGTCGTGGTGTGCGAGGCCGACGCAGTGCTCGGCGGGGCGGCGCGGACCGAATATCCGTTCACCAAGGTCCCCGGGCTCGGGCAGTCCACCGGTGCCTATCTGCTGGGGCTGATGCCCCCGGAACTCATCGCGCTGCTGGGGCTGGACCTGCCGCTGCTGCGCCGAGATCCGCACTACGCGCTCCCTGCACCGGCCGGCTCGCCCTTGCCCTCCCTGCTGTTCGGCTCCGACGCCGCCGCCAATGAGGCGGCGGTGCGAGCTGCCTTTGGGAATGCCGACGCGAAGGCCGACGCGGCGCTGGGCGCCGAACTCGCCGCGCTGCGTAGTGACCTCGCCCCGGCCTGGCTGGCAGAGCCGGGAAGCGTGGCCCAGACCGCGGAGCGATATATCCGGCCCGCCCTGCGCCAGGTGTTCATCGACCTGGTCCGGGGGTCGGCGGTTGCGTACCTGGAACGGTTCGGCTTCGCCTCCCAGCGCCTGCTCGCGATGTACGCGGTCACCGACGGGATCTCCGGGCTGGCCGCGGGGCCGGATGACCCCGGGTCCGGACACAACTTCCTCGCGCACAACATGTGCCGCCTGCCCGGCTCCGGGGGAACCTGGATGATCGTGCGTGGCGGCATGGGGACGGTCAGCGCCGCGCTGGCCGACGCGGCGAGGGCGGCCGGGGCCCGGCTCCACACCGGGATGGCGGTGCATCAGATCACCACCGCCGCCGGCGCTGTCACCGGGGTGCTCGCCGGCACCCCGGCCGCCCCCACCGAGTTCCGGGCGGACGTGGTGATGGCCGCCTGCGATCCGTTCCGCCTGCCCACCCTGGTCGGCAGCGCCCTGCCGGATGCCCTCGCCGCGCACATCGAGGCGGTCCGCCGCCCGGGGGTGACGATGAAGGTGAACCTGGCGCTGACCAGGGCCCCGGTCTTCCCTGGCCTTGGCGGACGCTCGACCGGCGGAGCCACCGTCCACCTGCTGCCCGGGGAGGATCGACCACTGGATGCGGTGCGCGCGATGTGGGCCGACGTACAGGCTGGGCGCCTACCCGAGTTCCCCACGATCGAGTGGTACCTGCACACCACCGTCGACCCGAGCCTGTCCGATGCACCGCTGGCAGCGGGCGGCCACCATTCCTCCGCGCTCTTCGTCCAATCCGTGCCGCATGTCCCGGCCGGATCCAGCTGGGACGCTGAGCTGGAGCCCTACACCGCCCATCTCTTGGGCATCTGCGACCGCTTCGCCCCGGGTACCAGCGCCACCGTCGCCGACACCTTGACCCTGTCCCCCCAGGGCATCGAGGACCGCTTCGGAATCACCGGCGGGCACATCCACCACGTCGACAACACCGTCGCCCTGGCAGACCGCATTCCGTACGCCACTGCCCTGCCCGGCCTGTACGCGGGCTCAGCGGGCTGCCACCCGGGCGGCTCGGTGATCGGCGCCGCGGGCCACAACGCCGCCGTCCGGATCCTCACCGACCTGGGCCGGGCTCGTTGATGGCCCGGGTCCACCCGTACGGGTGAGTCAGCCCACGCCGAGCGCCCTGCTCAGGCGCGGCGTCGGCGACTAGGCTGGATCGGTCCGGAACGCGTCCCCGGACTGCCCCGTATGTCGGGCCCGCTCCAGGTCCAGGGAGAGGGCAGGCACACCGCCGGAAGAGGTCGATCAGCGCCGTGTCAGCACCGCAGTCCAACCCGATGGCCGGCTTCGGACCCAATGAGTGGCTGGTCGACGAGATCTACCAGCAGTACCTCAAGGACCCGGAGTCCGTCGACCGCGCGTGGTGGGATTTCTTCGCCGACTACTCCCCCGGTGGCGATGTCACCGGCCCGATCCGCCTCAGCGTCCCGGTGGCGCCCGTCGCCCCGGCCCCGGCCCAAGCACCCACCCCGGCACCGGCACCGGCCCCCACCGCGCCCACCCCGGCGGATACTGCCTCCCCGGCTGCCGCACCCGCGGTGAAGGCGACGCCGATCCCGGCCGGTGAGGTGACCGCGCTCAAGGGCCCGGCAGCGCGGGTGGTCGTCAACATGGAGGCCAGCCTCACCGTCCCGACCGCCACCTCGGTGCGGGCGGTTCCGGCCAAGCTGCTGATCGACAACCGCATCGTGATCAACAACCACCTGCGCCGCGCCCGCGGCGGCAAGGTCTCCTTCACCCACCTCATCGGGTACGCGCTCGTCCGCGCACTTGCCGACGTGCCGGCCATGAACTGCTGCTACGCCGAGGTCAACGGCAAGCCCGCGATCATCGACCCGGGTCAAGTCAACCTCGGCCTGGCGATCGACATCACCAAGCCCGACGGGTCCCGCGCCCTGCTCGTCCCCTCGATCAAGAACGCGGGAGCGATGGACTTCGCGGCGTTCTGGAACGCCTACGAGGACATCGTGCGCCGGGCGCGCGGCAACAAGCTCACCGTCGACGACTTCGTCGGCACCACAATCTCCATCACCAACCCCGGCACCATCGGCACCGTGCACTCAGTGCCGCGCCTGATGCAGTCTCAGGGCGCGATCATCGGCGTCGGCGCGATGGAGTACCCAGCCGAGTTTGCCGGGGCATCCCCGGAGACCCTTTCGGCAATGGCCGTCAGCAAGACCATGACGCTGACCTCGACGTACGACCACCGGATCATCCAGGGCGCACAGAGCGGGGAGTTCCTGCGCCGGATGAACGAACTATTGCTCGGGGACGACTTCTTCAACGAGGTCTTTCGCGCGTTGCGCATCCCGTATGAGCCCATCCGCTGGGAAACCGACATCGCGGCCAGCCACGAGGACCAAGTCTCCAAACAGGCCCGCGTCCACGAGCTGATCGACGCCTATCGCACCCGCGGTCATCTGATGGCCGACACGGACCCCCTGGAGTACCAGCAGCGCTCGCACCCGGACCTCGACATCGTCACCCACGGCCTGACGTTGTGGGACCTGGACCGCGAGTTCGTCTCCGGCACCGCCTTCGCGCTGTCGGGCCTGATGAAACTGCGCGACATCCTCGGCGTGCTACGCGCCTCGTACTGCCGCACGATCGGCGTGGAGTACATGCACATGCAGGACCCGGTCGAGCGCCTGTGGGTGCAGGAGCGCGTGGAGCGTTCCCCGGACCGACTCCCTGGGGACGAGCAGCTGCGCATCCTGCGCAAGCTGAACGAGGCGGAGGCCTTCGAGACCTTCCTGCAGACCAAGTACGTCGGCCAGAAGCGCTTCTCCCTCGAGGGCGGGGAGTCGGTGATCGCCCTGCTCGACGCGATCCTGGTCTCGGCCGCGCAGGCAGGTCTCGACGAGGTCGACATCGGCATGCCGCACCGCGGGCGCCTGAACGTACTTGCCAATATCGTCGGCAAGTCCTACGGCCAGATCTTCCGCGAGTTCGAGGGCAACATTGACCCGAAGTCGATGCACGGCTCCGGCGACGTGAAGTACCACTTGGGCATGTCGGGCAAGTACACCGCGCATGACGGCTCGACCGTGAACACCTACCTGGCCGCGAACCCCTCGCACCTGGAGGCGGTCAACCCGGTGCTGGAAGGCATCGTGCGCGCCAAGCAGGACATCATCGACCGCGGCGAGGCCGGCTTCACCGTGCTCCCGGTCCTGATGCACGGCGACGCGGCCTTCGCGGGCCAGGGCGTCGTGGCCGAGACCCTGGAGATGAGCCAGCTGCGCGGTTACCGCACCGGCGGCACCGTGCACGTCATCGTCAACAACCAGGTCGGCTTCACCACCGCGCCGGCTTCCTCACGCTCCAGCCATTACGCCACGGACGTTGCGCGCACCGTCTCCGCGCCGATCTTCCACGTCAACGGCGACGACCCGGAGGCCTGCGTGCGCGTCGCGCGCTTGGCGTTCGAGTTCCGTCAGGCGTTCCGCAAGGACGTCGTGATCGACATGATCTGTTACCGGCGCCGTGGTCACAACGAGGGCGACGACCCTTCGATGACCCAGCCGCTGATGTATGACCTGATCGACACCCAGCGCTCGGTCCGCAAGCTCTACACCGAGGCCCTGATCGGACGCGGCGACATCACCTTCACCGAGGCCGAGGAGGCGCTGCGCGACTACCGCGAGCAGCTGGAGAAGGTCTTTGCCGAGACTCGCGGCACGGCGCCCGCCCCGGTGAGCATCGAACGGGTGAGCAACAACGCCGCGGCGCCGAGTTCGTTGAACACGGCCATCACCACCGAGGCGCTCAAGCGGATCGTGGAGTCGCAGATCTCGCTGCCGGAGAGCTTCAGTGTGCACCCGCGTGTGCTGCCCTTGCTGCACAAGCGCGCCGCGATGATCGAGAAGGGCAAGATCGACTGGGGTTTCGGTGAACTGATCGCCTTCGGCTCACTGCTCCTGGAAGGCCGCCCGGTGCGCCTGGCCGGGCAGGACAGCCGCCGGGGCACGTTCACCCAGCGGCACTCCGTTCTGGTGGACCGTCAGAGCGCCGCCGAGTACAACCCCCTCGCGAATCTGAGTGCGGATCAGGGACCTTTCCACGTCTATGACTCATTGCTGAGCGAGTACGCCGCACTCGGCTTCGAGTACGGCTACTCCGTAGCCCGACCAGACGCCCTGGTGCTGTGGGAGGGCCAGTTCGGCGACTTCGTCAACGGCGCCCAGACGATCATCGATGAGTTCATCTCCTCCGGTGAGCAGAAGTGGAACCAGCGCTCCGGGGTGGTGCTGCTACTGCCGCACGGCATGGAGGGCCAGGGCCCGGACCACTCCTCGGGGCGGCCGGAGCGTTTCCTGCAGATGTGCGCGCAGGACAACATGACGGTGGCGATCCCCACCACGCCCGCCAACCACTTTCACCTGCTGCGCTGGCAGGCGCATTCTCCGCACCATCGCCCGCTGATCGTCTTCACGCCAAAGTCGCTGCTGCGTCACCGCGCCGCGGTCTGCGACCCGTCCGAGTTCACCTCGGGTCATTTCCAGCCGGTGATCACCGACACCGCAGTGGCGGCGGCAGCGGTCCGCAAGGTGCTGCTGTGCAGCGGCAAGGTCTACTACGACCTGGCCGCGGCCCGCGAGACCAACCAGGTCACCGACACCGCGATCATGCGCGTCGAGCAGCTCTACCCGCTGCCCGCCGCCGACATCACCGCGGCGCTGGCCGCCTTCGGCCCGGACTGCGAGCTGCGCTGGGTGCAGGAGGAGCCGGCCAACCAGGGCGCCTGGCCCTTCATGGCGCTGAACTTCGCCGAGCAGGTCGGACGGGTGCTCTACCGCGTCTCCCGCCCAGCGTCCTCAGCGCCGGCGGTCGGCTCGCACTCGGTCCACGAGCACGAGCAGCAGGCCCTGGTCGAGCAGGCCTTCGCTTAGGTGTATTTCACCGACCGCGGGATCGAGGAGCTGGAGCGGCGCCGCGGCGAGGAGGACGTCAGCCTCGCCTGGCTCGCCGAACAGCTACGCACCTTCGTCGACCTGAACCCCGATTTCGAAATCCCGATCGAGCGCCTCGCGACATGGCTGGCACGGCTAGATGATCCCGACGACGACTGACCCCATAGCAGGCTAAGCACAGTCGGGGTCCGGGGCGATGCGCAGTGTCGCGTTCGTACTCGTGGAACCTCCGGCCCCGATTCGAGCATCGAACACCTCGAGGTCGACGGAGAGGATCGATGTGAACGACAGGGTGCGCTGCATCGGAATCGGCGATGGCGCGGAGTACGAGATCGACGTCGACACGTTCGCGGAGCACCAGCCGCTGTTCGCCTACGTCGACGACGTCGGTTCGGTGGTTCAGCCGCTGCGCCGTCTCGCCGCCGTCGGATCGGTCGTCATTCCAGACCGCCCGCAGTTCAGGTGGCTGGACGCTGGTGATCGCCGGTGCGTCCTGCTGCAGGCCCATCGCATGTGCCGTCCGTCGGTCGAGCGCGATCCGGTTGCAGCCCGCATGCCGGCGACGCTGCTGAGCTTGGGCGTCGGCGAGTTCTGCCTGGAGATCTACCACGTGCGCGCAGACGGATCCGCAGACCTGCTCCTGCAGGACGACTGGTGCTTCAAGTGACGTGTCCTGCGAGCAGCCCGTAGGCCAGCTGCCCAGGTGCCGTCTGCAGCAGAGGTACCACTCGCGCAGCTCCGTCAGATCATCGACTTTCGCCCATCTGCTGCGCATGCGCCTCGCACAGGGCGTCGAGGATGGCTCGTTCCGCTTCGACCCAATCCGCGATCGCCGTCGGCCGTGGGAACCACCCGCATCGCCAGGAAGCTATGTCGGCCACCGGTGTTTCCGCGCAGGCCGCGCCCTCGTCAGTGACCGGCTCGCGAGGCCCACGACCGCACGCGCAGCGGCCAGATCAGCGCGGGGATCATGACCAGCAGGCTGAGCATAGCGACCTCCAAAAGCACCGATCGCAACAGCACACTCACCCCCGCAAGGACCAACAGAACGAGAATTGCGGGCAACCGGCGACGGAAGGCGCCGCCGCGGTCGGAGCTGGGCCCAGGCTCGACCGTCCCTCGGGTGAGCAGCAACAGTCGCTTGGGGGCGAAGAAGCCCACGATCACGGCCACTCTCAGCAGGTCGAGCCCGTCCGTTTCCGAGGCGCAGGGGCCGAACACGAACGGAAGCACGGCCAACGCCCCGCAGCGTAGCTGCAGGGCCAGGTCTGCCCGCAGGATCGCGCGCGCCCCCGCCCGCCCGCCAGGTGTCAGGCGGGCGTAGCCGATTGCGGGAATCGTGGCCAGCACTCCTAACGCGACGACTGCAAGGGTCTGCTGCTGAAGGCACGTCAGCACCTCACGGCGCGCTAACGCCTCCACCGCCTCGGTGAGGAGCACCTGGACCGCAATTGCAGCGATTAACCCGCACCAGACACCTGCCTTGCACAGGTAACGGAAGGTCTCCACCCGGTCGGCGTCGCTCGGATCCAGCGCCGCCGCCTCACCCAGGCCGCGATGCGCGTGAAAAACGCGACCGCGACGAAACAGCAGGGCGGCCCGATCTGCGTGCACTTCGGACTCGAGCGGGGCATGGGCCAGCGCCTCGTCCGCCACGGCCCGTCCCTCGCGCCATCGACCCGCCTTGGACAGCGCGAACCCCAGCGTGATCAGGGCGTCGGGATCAGTCGGTGCGAGTTCGACGCCGCGCTGCGCCACCGCCAGGATTGCCTCAGCCCGCCGCCGTGCTGACCGCGGGCCGCGGCCGCCTTCGGCGAGGGCGTACTGCGGGCGTTTGAGCAGCGCGTCGGCCAGACGCACATGGTTGGGCGAGGTGTGCGGACCCAGTTCGACGGCACTGCGAGCCGCGGCAACCGCCTCCTCGTACCGGCCAAGCTTCTGGAGCGCATGGGAGCGCATCCGGAGCGGCCAGCTCTCCTCAACGGTGCCGTAGAAGCCGGCCCGGTCGGCGGCGCCCAGCGCCAGCGCCCACTCCTGCAACCCGAAGTGTGCGCGCGAGAGCTGGCCCCACAACATTCCATCTTCGGGAGAGTCCGCAAGTGCCCGGTGCAGCAGAGCGACCGCCTCCGCAGGGCGGTTGAGGTCAATCAGCACCCGGGCCTGCGACGCGGCTGCGTCGGCCGGTGCGTCACTCATCATCACGAGCCCTTCGCTGCGCCAGTGTGCTCGGTTCGATGTCACCGCAGACTCCGGAGGTTCCCGAGGAAGGTTCGTGTCGCAGAAGGCGCTGGTGGCACGCTGTGATCACGCGCCAGCTGTGGCAGCCAGCAGTCCGTCGACGAGTTGCTCGAGGTCCTCGGTCGCTGATTGACGGCCAAGCTCGTCGAAGCCCGCGCCCAGGTGCGCGCGAGCCGTGGGGAGGCGGCGAAACTCGCCGGGATTACCGATCCCTGGGGTGGTCCCCGAGCCGGTTGCCGCGGCCTTTGAACTCGCCGCACAGAACCCACCACCGCTCGGCGCGCCGCGCCGCAGAAGTTGGTGCCTCAGACCTGGAAGACGACCTTGCCGAACAGCTCGCCGGAGTGCATCCGCGCGAAACCCTTGTCCGCCTCGCGCAGCGGAACCACCGAGTCGATCACGGGGCGCACACCGGTGACGGCCATGAATCGCGCCAAGCGCTCCAGTTCGTCACGGCCACCCATCGTGGAGCCGACGACGGAGAGCTGCAGGAAGAACACGCGGGTGAGTTCGGCAGGCGGGGCGTCGCCGGTCGTGGCGCCGGAGATCACGATGCGCCCGCCGGGCTTGAGGGAGCGCACCGAGTGCGACCAGGTGGCCTTGCCGACGGTCTCCATGACTGCGTCGACGCGGTCGGGCAACCGCGCACCGGATTCGAACGCGGCGTCCGCGCCGAGTTCGAGGGCCTTGGCCCGCTTGGCCTCGTCCCGACTGGTGGCCCAAACCCGCAGGCCCGCGGCGCGACCGAGGGCGATCAGGGCGGTGGCCACCCCGCCGCCGGCACCCTGCACCAGCACGGTGGCGCCAGGCGCGATCTCGGCGCGGGTGAACAACATGCGGTAGGCGGTGAGCCACGCGGTCGGCAGGCAGGCGGCCTCCTCCCAGGAGAGCTGCGCCGGCTTGGGTACCAGATTGCGCCGGGGCACCACGACCTTCTCCGCGAACGTGCCCTGATGACGCTCGGAGAGCAGCGAGCGCTTGGGGTCGAGAGTCTCGTCTCCCTTCCAGTCGGGGTCGCCGATGACGGCGTGCACGATGACCTCGTTGCCGTCCTCGTCGACGCCGGCCGCGTCGCAGCCGAGGATCATCGGCAGCTGTTCTTCCTTCAGGCCGACTCCGCGCAGGCTCCACAGGTCGTGGTGATTCAGGGACGCGGCCTTCACCGAGACGGTGACCCAGCCGTCCTTGGCGATCGGATCCGGGCGCTCCCCGAGGTCGAGGGCGGACAGCGGGTCATCGGGGGAGAAGCGCGCAGCGCTGACAGCAAACATGGGTCCAACCTATTGAGCCCGGCGCCTCGCGCAACGCCTCCCCCTCTTTCGCGCACGCCACGGCCAGACCCGGGCGAGCACCACCGCGAGCACGTCCGACTCGTTGATCGCCCCCACCAGCCAGGAATCCACCCCGGCGACCGGGTTGTCGCGCTCCACCCACCAGCCTTCGGCCTCGCGCCGGACGAGACGTTTGACCGCCAGGACCCGCGTCCCGGCGCGCTCGGGCAGGCGGACCACCGCCAGGCGGCCTGCTCGGGGGGGACGCCGGTAGCTGATCAGCAGCCGATCGCCGGGAGCCAAGGTGGGCCGCATCGAGTCCCCCTCGACCCGGGCCAGGCCCCACGGCACCATCGCGCTCGCGGGACCAGGCCCGCCCACGCACTCATCGCCGAACTCCACCGGGGTAGTGTCCCGACACACGGGGGGGGCCCCCCCCGGCCCCCCCGGGCCAGGGCGTTTGCCCCCCCCCGGGACCCCCCCCACAGCGCCGTTCCCCCGCCCCCCGC
>JBQTII010000071.1:0-18389 GCA_052388275.1 Sporichthyaceae bacterium
GTCGCGGTGAACAAGGACCGCGAGGCGCCGATCTTCGAGCTCGTCGACTACGGCGTAGTTGGTGACTTGCACAAGGTCCTGCCCCAGGCGACCGAGGAGATCAACAAGCGCAAAGGGTAGGGCCGGCCCTGGCGCGAGCGTGCTTGCGCGATCGCGTCTCGGGTAGGTCCGCAGGACCGCTTCGCGGTCCCGCGGTTAAGCTGTGCGGGCGATGACGTACCTCGACCACGCTGCGACGACGCCGATGCTGGCTGCGGCGCTGGCGGCCACGACGCGCGAGCTGGCGCGGGTCGGTAACCCATCGTCCTTGCACAGCGCCGGGCGGGCGGCGCGGCGCGTGGTGGAGGAGTCCCGCGAGGCGATCGCGGCCGGGCTCGGCTGCCGGCCCGGCGAGGTCGTCTTCACCGCGGGGGGAACCGAGGCGGACAATCTGGCGGTCAAGGGGTTGTACTGGGCGCGCAGTGGGCCCGAGCCAGCGCGGCGCCGAATCCTGATCAGTGCCGTTGAGCACCATGCGGTGCTCGACCCGGCGCTGTGGCTGGCGGATCAAGCCGGAGCCGTGCTGGAGATTCTGCCGGTCGACTCCTTTGGCCGCCTCGCCCCGGACACGCTGCGCGACGCGATCGAGACCGACCCTTCGTCGGTGGCGCTGGCGTCGGTGATGTGGGCGAACAACGAGATCGGGACGGTGCAGCCGGTCGCGGCGTTGGCGGTGATCGCAGCGCAGTACGAGATCCCGCTGCACACTGACGCGGTCCAGGCACCGGGCCAGCTTGCGGTGGACTTCGCGTCCTCGGGCGTGGCCGCGATGAGTGTTGCGGCGCACAAGCTCGGCGGCCCGCCCGGCGTCGGCGCTTTGGTGCTGGCGCGCGGGTGCGTCCCGACGCCGTTGGTCCACGGCGGCGGCCAGGAACTGCAGATCCATTCCGGCACGCTGAACACGGCGGGGATCGCGGGCTTCGCCGCCGCTGTCGAAGAAATGACGCAGCGTCACCACAAGCGCGCGGCCCGGCTGGCCGCGCTGCGGGACGACCTGGTGGCAGGTGTCCTGGCGGCCGTTCCGGACGCGCGTTACAACGGTGACCCGGTCTCTGATCCAGCACACCGCCTGCCCGGCAACGCCCACTTCTCCTTTCCCGGGTGCGAGGGCGATTCCTTGCTGCTGTTGCTCGACGCGCGGGGCATTGAATGCTCGACGGGATCTGCGTGCTCGGCCGGGGTCGCTCGCCCCTCGCACGTACTGCTCGCGACCGGCGCCGACGAGGCCAGCGCCCGAAGCTCCCTGCGGTTCTCCCTCGGGCACACCTCGACCGCCGCCGATGTGGCAGCCCTGCTGGAGGCGCTGCCCCCGGTGGTGGAGCGTGCTCGCCGGGCCGGGGAGATCGCCGCCGAGCGCCGGGTGTCCGCGGCCGCGCTACGCCGGCGCCGGAGCTGATGATGCGCGTACTCGCGGCGATGTCCGGCGGTGTGGACTCGGCCGTGGCCGCGGCGCGCGCCGTGTCGGCGGGACACGAGGTGACCGGGGTGCACCTGGCGCTGGCCCAGAACTCCGCCTTCCACGCTGAGCGCAGCGCACGCGGCAGGGGCTGCTGCACGCCCGCCGACGCGCGGGATGCGCGGCGCTGTGCCGATGTGCTCGGCATCCCGTTCTACGTCTGGGACTTTTCGGCGGAGTTCACCGAATCGGTCGTCGAGGATTTCGTCACCGAGTACGCCGCGGGCCGAACCCCGAACCCGTGCCTGCGCTGCAACGAGAGCATCAAGTTCGCCGCCGTGCTGGACCGGGCGCTCGGCCTGGGCTTCGACGCGGTCTGTACCGGGCACTACGCCCGCCTTCTTGATGGTCCATCAGGTCGTGAATTGCACCGCGCGGTGGACGCCCACAAGGACCAGTCCTACGTCTTGGGGGTCCTTGAGGCAGACCAGCTCGCGCATGCAATGTTCCCGCTGGGGGATTCGCTCAAAGTCGCCGTGCGCGAGGAAGCGAGCGCCCTCGGTCTCACTGTCGCGACTAAACCGGACAGCCACGACATCTGCTTCATCCCCGACGGCGACACTGCGGGCTTCCTGCGCAGCCGGCTCGGCTCGCGCCCCGGGGAGCTGGTCGACTCGGGTGGCCAGGTGCTGGGTACCCACGAGGGCGCTTTCGGGTTCACCATCGGCCAGCGTAAGGGGTTGCGGATCGGCACTCCCGCTGGTGACGGGCGCCCGCGCTACGTGCTCGACATCTCCCCGGTGGACAGCCGGGTCACGGTCGGCCCGATCGAGGCCCTTGATGTTGGCTCCCTGCGGGCAGACCGCGCCAGCTGGTGCGGCCCGCCGCTCTCCGGCGGCGCCCGCCAGTGCCTCGTCCAGGTTCGCGCCCACGGTGAGGCCCTGGCGGCCACGGTCGACGCGGCGGGCGCGGAGCTGGCGATCACCTTCGCCATCCCTGCCCGCGGGATCGCTCCCGGCCAGGCCGCGGTGCTCTACGACGGTACGCGCGTGCTGGGCTCGGCCACCATCACCAGCACCTCGTCGTCGGTTAAGCCCGACGCACATCAGCACACTGGTACCAAGGTGACGTAGAAGGTAGCCTGCTACCTATGGTTCTCAGTATCAAAAACGATGAGGCGGACCGGCTCGCGCGGGAATTAGCGGCCGAGACCGGGGAGACCGTAACCCAGGCGGTGATCGCCGCATTGCGGGAGCGACTGGAAATTGTCCGGTTGCGACGTGGCCCGAGCATGGTGGAAAAACTGGAACGGCTGGCAGCCGAGATCGCAACGCTGCCCGTGCTCGATCCACGCACACCGGAGGACATCATCGGGTACGACGAGAACGGCCTGCCGACGTGATGGTTGTCGACACCTCCGCGGCCATGGCCGCGCTGACCAACGAGCCGACCGCAGGATCCATTCGCGTAGCGCTGGAGCGGCGCGGCAGCAGCGTGATGTCGGCCGCGACGCTGGTCGAGCTCTCCATGGTGTTCGAGGGCAGGGTCGGCTCAGCGGCGCCTGCCCGCCTGGCCCGGTTTCTCCGGGAGGCCCGGATCGACGTCGTCCCCGTCGATCGGGCGCATGCCGACCGCGCCGTCGAAGGGTGGCAGCGGTTCGGCAATGGTCGCCATCGCGCTGCGCTGAACCTCGGGGACTGCTTCACCTACGGCCTCGCCGCCACGACCGGTTACCCCGTGCTCTGCGTCGGCAACGACTTCGCCCAGACCGACGTCGACGTCGTGCCGCTGACCTGAACGCGCCGGCGGGACCTGGGTAGTCTCCCCGACGTGCCCGTGCTCCCGCTGAACCTGCCGCCCGGTTCGGCCTCCGGAATCGGCTCCCTGCCCGGCGTGCAACCCACCGAGGCCGTCCCGATCCCGCTGACGATGCTGCCCGGCCTTCCCTATCTACCCGAACTCCCCGCCCGCGGGGCCGGGGCCGACATGATCGGGCGCTCGTTCGCCATCCTGGCCGAGCTCTACGCCGAGATCGCGCCCAGCGGCTGGCGCTTTGCCGATCACCCCGGGCGCGACCAGCGGCGCGCTGCGGGTTACCTGCACGCGGACCTGGACGCGTTGGAGGACCGTGGTCAGGACTACGACGGCCTGATCAAGATCCAAGTAGCCGGGCCCTGGACGCTGGCAGCTACCGTCGAACTGCACCACGGGGACAAGGCGCTGGCCGACCCAGGCGCGTGCCGCGACATCGCCGCATCCCTTGCGGAGGGTTTGCGCGCGCATGTCGCCGACGTCGGCAAGCGTCTGCCGCGCGGGCGCGGGGTCGTCGTCCAGCTCGACGAACCTGCCCTGGCGGCGGTACTCGATGCCCGGGTACCGACTGCGAGTGGCTTCGGGATGCTGCGCGCAGTCGCGGCGCCGGTCGCCGAGCAGGCGTTGCGCGCGATTGTCGACGTGCTCGCCGCCGAGGACGTTCCGGTGGTGGCGCATTGCTGTGCCGCCCGCGCCCCGGTCGGGCTCCTGCGCCGGGCAGGATTCGCCGGCCTCGCGCTGGACATGTCGGTACTGGCGGCGGCGGCCGACGACGAGCTCGGGCCTTTCCTGGAGGCGGGCGGAGTCCTGCTGGCTGGTGTGGTGCCCGCCCTCGATCCCGGTGGTGCGCCCCGGAGTGGATCGCGATTGTCAGCCCTGGCGGCTACGGTCGCGCCCGTGGTGGAGCTGTGGAATCGGTTGGGTCTGGATACGGCCTCCCTGGCCAGGGTGGTGCCGACGCCTACCTGCGGGATGGCGGGGGCGTCCCCGGCGTACGCGCGGGCCGCCACGACGCGCTGCGCCGATGCGGGGCGGACGTTGGCCGATCTGGGGCAGAGGTGAAGGCTCTGGCCGAGGCTCGGGCCCGGCACGCCGTTCTATCCGAGGAACTCTCCGACGCGATGTATCGCTACCACGTGCTCGACCGGCCGACGCTCTCCGACGCCGATTACGACACGAAGATGCGTGAGCTCGTCGCGCTGGAGGAGGCGCACCCCGAGCTGTGCACGCCCCAGTCCCCGTCGCAGAAGGTCGGCGCGGCGATCAGTACCGAGTTCACCCCGGTCGAGCACCTCGAGCGGATGATGAGCCTGGACAACGCGTTCCGCGCCGAGGACCTGACGGCGTGGGCGCAGCGCGTCGAGCGCGAGGTCTCCACCGGCGCCGAATATCTCTGCGAGCTCAAGGTGGACGGCCTCGCGATTGCCCTGGTCTACGAGAAGGGTCGCCTGGTGCGCGCGGCCACCCGCGGTGACGGCAGCACCGGCGAGGACGTCACCCCCAACGTCCGCACGCTGGACGGCGTGCCCGACCGGCTCGCCGTCCCGGCCGGCGGCGCGGTCCCCGATCTGCTCGAGGTACGGGGCGAGGTCTACTTCCCGCTCGAGCGCTTCGAGGCCCTGAACGCCTCGCTGGTCAAGGCGGGGAAGGTGCCCTATGCCAATCCGCGTAACACGGCGGCCGGGTCGCTGCGGCAGAAGGACCCGCGGATCACCGCGAGCCGGCAGCTGAAGATGGTCGTGCACGGCATCGGCGCCTCGGCCGGAGTCGCTTACGAGCGTCAGTCCCAGGTCTACGACCTGCTCGCCTCCTGGGGTCTGCCGGTGGCGAGGACCGCGAAGGTCGTCTCGGACTTGACGGGAGTTCAGAAGTTCATCGACCACTACGGTGAGCATCGACACTCGGTGGAGCACGAGATCGACGGCGTGGTCGTCAAGGTCGACCAGCGCGACCTGCAGCGCCGCCTCGGCTCGACCTCCCGCGCGCCGCGTTGGGCGATCGCGTTCAAGTACCCGCCGCAGGAGGTCAACACCAAGCTGCTCGACATCGCAGTCAACGTCGGGCGCACCGGGCGGGTGACCCCCTTCGGGATCATGGCGCCGGTCAAGGTCGCGGGATCCACGGTGGAGATGGCGACGCTGCACAACGCGAGCGAGGTCAGGCGCAAGGGCGTGCTGATCGGGGACACCGTCGTGCTGCGCAAGGCCGGGGACGTCATCCCCGAGATCGTCGGCCCGGTCGTCGAGTTGCGCGACGGCACCGAGCGTGAGTTCGTGATGCCGACACACTGCCCCTCCTGCGGGACGCCGCTGGGGCCGGAGAAGGAAGGTGACGCGGACCTGCGCTGCGCCAACACCCGCTCGTGTCCCTCGCAGCTGCGCGAACGCATCTTTCATGTTGCCGGGCGGGGCGCATTCGACATCGAGGCGCTGGGCTTCAAAACCGCCACGGCGCTGCTGGAGGCCGGTCTGATCCTCGATGAGGGCGACCTGTTCACCCTCGACGCGGTGGCGCTGCGGGGTGTGGACTACTTCACCCGCAAGGCCGACGGCGAGCTCTCGGCGAACGCCGGCAAGCTGCTGGCGAATCTGGAGGTGGCCAAGACCCGTCCGCTTTGGCGGGTGCTGGTCGCGCTCTCGATCCGGCACGTCGGTCCGACCGCCGCGCAGGCCCTCGCGCGCGAGTTCCGCTCGATCCCGGCGATCGCGGCAGCGGCCGAGTCGGAGCTGGCGGGCGCCGACGGCGTTGGTTCGACGATTGCGGCAACGGTCGTGGAGTGGTTCACCCAGGACTGGCACCGTAAGGTAGTAGCGAAGTGGGCGGCCGCAGGTGTGCGCATGGCCGAGGAGGCGGCCGCGTGCGGACCTCGTCCCCTCGACGGGCTCACGATCGTGGTCACCGGCTCACTCGTCGGCCATTCCCGCGATCAGGCGAGCGAGGCTATTGCGCAACTCGGCGGCAAGGTAGGCGCCTCGGTGTCGAAGAAGACCGCCTTCGTGGTGGTCGGCGACTCACCAGGATCGAAGTACGACAAGGCCGTGACGCTGAAGGTGCCGGTCCTGGACGAGGCCGGCTTCGCGGTGCTGCTGGAGCAGGGCGCCGACGCCGCCCGCGCGGTGGCGCAGATCCCGCCTTCCTGACTGCCACCATGGCGGGGTGAGGTGTGAGTGGGCCCTGCGCGCAGGTACAGCTACGGCCGCGCTCACCCTCGCCGGGCTCTCGGCGTGCGCCGCCGACAGCGAAGGCCCGCGCCTGCCCCCCTCCGCGGCTTCATCCCGCACCCCGTTTCCCCCCAATGCGTCCGCGACGGCCTTGCCACCCGAGGCCGTGCCCGCGGCAGGGCCGGCCGCGCGGCGGCGGTTCACGGTGGTCGCGAGCGGAGATCTGCTGATCCACCCCGGGGTGTGGTGGCGGGCTGAACGTGAGGCGCGGGCCGCCGGCAAGGGTGACCGCTACGACTTTCTCCCGGCGCTCGCGCAGCTGCGCGGGCTCATCTCCGGAGCCGATCTGGCGTTGTGTCACCTGGAGGGCCCGCTCGGTGCTCCGGGGTCGGCGCCCCGGGGTTTCCCGCTGTTCTCGATCCCGCCCGAGCTCGCGACGGCGATCCAGCGGTTGGGTTACGACAGCTGCTCGACCTCGTCCAACCATGGGATCGACCAGGGCGAGGCCGGGGTGAACTCGACGCTGGCCGCGCTCGACGACGTGGGGGTCGCGCACGTCGGAACCGCCCGTAACGCCGCCGAGGACGCCTCGGCAATGCTGAGGGCCGCGGGTGTGACGGTGGCTCACCTGTCCTACACCTACGGACACAACAACACCCGCCCCGCGGACAAGCCCTGGCTGATCAACACTCTCGCCGACGACACGATCGTGGCCGATGCCCGGGCCGCGAGGGCCGCTGGAGCCGAGGTCGTCATCGCGAGCATCCACTGGGGGCAGGAGTACGTCGCCGCGCCGACGCCGGCGCAGGTGGCGCTGGCGACCACGCTGATGAGCTCCGGCCAGGTCGACCTCGTACTCGGGCACCATGCCCACGTCGTCCAGCCTGTTGAGGCCTTCGGCGACCGGTACGTGGCCTACGGAATGGGCAATCTGATCTCGGCGATCAGCCATGATTTCGCGAACGGCGCCAGCCGGGAGGGGATCCTCCCGCGCTTCACCTTCACCAGGGGAGGCGACGGTCGGTGGCGCGTCACCGAGATCGTGATCACCCCGACTTATGTGTCGCCGGTCGGTGGTCTGCACACCGTTGATGTCGCCGCCGACCTGCGGCGCAAACCTGCGGGCGAGGACCTGGCCCGGTTGCGCAGGGCGCGCGAGCGCACCGCCGCCGTCATCTACAGCCGCGACGTCGACGACGACGTGGTGCGGGTGCGCTGAGGCCTCAGGCTGCGCCGGCGCCGATCGTGCGGGCCAGGGCCACCAGATGCCCGAGGCGGGCCAATTCGGAGTCGAGGAAGTCCGGTCCGCCGCGGCGGCCCACAATCAGGATCCGGTCGGGGTGGCCCACGCTGACCGCGGCGGTGGTGGACTGCGACCAACTCGGCGCCCAGGTGGCCGGCTCGGGTAATCGCCGGGCGCGGGGGACCGGCAGCCACGGCGCCGTGACGTCGTCCAGGTCTTCCGGTGCCGCGCCGCTGCGGCGAGCGAGCCCAAGGGCACCGCCCTCGTTGAGAACCTCCAGTACCAGTGCCCAGTCGGCGCGGAACACATCCGGGGCGAGGCGCACCAACGCAGCCTCGGCTTCGCCCGGGTCCGCCGTCATCGCTTCGACGGCCTGCAGATCACGCTGGAGCCCACCCCGCGAGGGGTAGAAGCGCACGAACTCGACCTCGGCGCCCTCGACGGAGTTGCAGGCGGTGACCAGGGCATCCGCCATCCGATTGGGGGGCAACTCCACGAGGATGTCGTCGACCGCGCAGCCGTCCCCGCGGTGCTCCACGACGTCGACCCCGACGATGTCGGCCTCGGCCTTACCGAGGGCTGTGGCCAGCGCACCGAGGGAACCGGGACGGTCGGGCAGCACGACCCGTAGCAGGAACATGGCCGCCATCCTGCACCTCGGATGTCACCGGCGCATAGCGCCCGGATTTCGGCGGTGGATCGGCGCGGACCGCCCGCGCCTAGACTTGCGGCCGTCCAGCAGCGCCCGTTCAGGAGGCACCCCCGCAGATGGCCGGCACGCGACCCACCCTGACCGGAGAGGACGTCGCGCATCTCGCCCACCTCTCCCGCCTGGACCTCTCCTTGGATGAACGCGAGCGGATGGCCGGGCAGCTGCAGGTCATCCTCCATGCCGTCGCACGGGTCGGTGAGGTGGCCACTGACGATGTGCCGCCGATGTCGCACGCCGTCGGGTTGACCAACGTGCTGCGCCCCGACGTGGTCCGTCCCGGCCTCACCCCGGACCAGGCGCTCTCGGGTGCACCCGCCGCGCAGGACCAGCGCTTCCGGGTGCCGCGGATCCTGGGCGAAGATCAGTGAGCGAGCGCAGCGAGCGAATCGACTCCGGCAGTGCGCGCTCGCTCCTGGGGTGTCCGGGCGCCGGCGAGGTCGGCCTGTGAGCGACCTCATCCGCATGACGGCCGCGCAACTCGGCGCCGCCATCGCTGCCGGTGAGGCCAGCGCGGTCGAGGTGACCCGCGCTCACCTGGACCGGATTGCCAAGGTCGACGACCGCGTGCACGCCTACCTGCACGTCGACACCGAGGGCGCGCTCGCCGCCGCGGCCGCGGTCGACGCGCAGCGCGCGGCAGGGGAGGTGCTCGGTCCGCTCGCGGGGGTGCCGCTGGCACTGAAGGACATCCTGACCCAGGACGGGATCCCGACCACCTGCGGGTCGAGGATCCTCGAAGGCTGGCGTCCGCCGTACGACGCCACCGTGGTCACCAAGCTGCGCGCGGCCGGGGTCGTCATCCTCGGCAAGGTCAATATGGATGAGTTCGCCATGGGTTCCTCGACCGAGAACTCCGCCTACGGGCCCACCCGCAACCCGTGGGATCTCGACCGGATCCCCGGCGGATCCTCGGGGGGTTCCTCGGCGGCGGTGGCCGCGTTCACCGCACCGCTGTCGATCGGCACCGACACCGGTGGCTCGATCCGCCAGCCCGCGGCGGTCTGCGGCATCGTCGGCGCGAAGCCGACCTACGGTGGGGTGAGCCGCTACGGCCTCGTCGCGTTCTCCTCCTCCCTGGACCAGGCCGGGCCGTTCGCGCGCACCGTGCTGGACGCAGCGCTGCTGCACGAGGCGATCGCCGGGCATGACCCGTTGGACTCGACCTCGATCGACGCACCGGTCCCGCCGGTGGTGGCCGCCGCGCGGGCGGCTGACGTGCACGGCATGCGGATCGGCGTGGTGCGCGAGCTGGGGGGAGAGGCGATTTTCGGGGGGTCGTCGGGGGGCGCAGCCCCCGCACTGCAGGGCTACCAGGCGGGGGTCGCGGCCCGCTTCGCCGAGACCGTGCACTTGCTCACCGAACTCGGCGCCACCGTGGTCGAGGTGTCGTGTCCGCACTTCACCTATGCCCTGGCTGCTTACTACCTGATTGCCCCGAGCGAGGCATCGTCGAACCTCGCCCGTTTCGACGCGATGCGCTACGGCCTGCGCGTCGGCGACGATGGCATCAACGGGGTTGCGGAGGTCATGCGTGCGACCCGCTCGGCCGGGTTCGGCCCGGAGGTCAAACGCCGCATCATCCTGGGCACTTACGCGCTGTCGGCCGGCTTCTACGACGAGTTCTACGGCGCGGCGCAGAAGGTGCGCAGGCTCATCGCGAATGACTTCGATGCGGCCTTCGCCGGGGTGGATGTCCTGATCTCCCCGACCGCGCCGACCACGGCGTTCCGGATCGGAGAAAAGGTCGACGACCCGATGTCGATGTATCTGCAGGATCTGTGCACGATCCCGTCCAATCTGGCCGGGAACGCGTCCATGTCGGTACCGGTCGGCCTCGCTCCCGAGGACGGACTGCCGGTGGGCCTGCAGATCATGGCCCCGGCCATGGCGGACGAGCGGATGTACCGCGTCGCCGCAGCGATCGAGGCGGCCTTGTGTGCGCAAAGCGGCCGGCTGCTGATCGAGGGAGCGCCGCAGCTATGAGCATTCCCGCCTTGGTGCACTACGAGCAGGCGTTGCGCGACTACGAGCCCGTCATCGGGCTCGAGGTGCACGTCGAGCTCGGCACGAACACCAAGATGTTCTGCGGCTGCCCGACCACCTTCGGGGCGGCCCCCAACACGCAGGTCTGCCCGACGTGCCTCGGGCTGCCCGGCTCGCTGCCGGTGGCGAACGCCAAGGCGATCGAGTCGATCGTGCGGCTCGGCCTGGCCCTGAATTGCCAGATCGCGTCCTGGGGCCGGTTCGCGCGCAAGAACTACTTCTACCCGGACATGCCCAAGGATTTTCAGATCAGTCAGTCCGACGAACCGATCTGCCTTGACGGTTATCTCGACGTCGTGGTGGAGGTACCCGGCGAGGGGCACAAGAGCTTCCGGGTCGAGATCGAGCGCGTCCACATGGAGGAGGACACCGGCAAGTCCACGCACGTGGGCGGCTCGACCGGGAGAATTCACGGGGCGTCACATTCGCTCGTCGACTACAACCGGGCGGGCATCCCGCTGGTCGAGGTCGTGACTCGCACCCTCACCTGCACCGGGGCCCTAGCGCCCCAGGTCGCCCGCGCCTATGTCGCCGAATTGCGCGATATCTGCCGCGCGCTGGGGATCTCTGATGTGCGGATGGAGGAGGGCTCGCTGCGCTGCGATGTCAACGTCTCCCTCGCCCGCCCGGGCGCGAGCGAACTCGGCACCCGGTCCGAGACCAAGAACGTCAACTCGCTGCGTTCGGTGGAGCGGGCCGTGCGTCACGAGATCTGCCGCCAGGCCGGGGTCCTCGACGCGGGCAGGCGGGTCACCCAGGAGACCCGGCACTTCCAGGAGGACTCCGGCACGACCGTCGCCGGGCGCAGCAAGGAGACCGCCGAGGACTACCGGTACTTCCCGGAGCCTGATCTGGTGCCGCTCGCGCCGTCCGCAGAATGGATCGAGGAGTTACGCGCCGCGCTCCCCGAACTGCCGACGGCGCGCCGCCGCCGCCTGCAGACCGAGTGGGGTCTAAGCGATGTGGACATGCAGTCGCTGATCAACTCAGATGCCCTTGATTGCGTCGTCGCCACCGTCGCCGCCGGTGCGTCGGCGGAGGCCGCGCGCAAGTGGTGGCTGGGAGAGCTGTCCCGGCGCGCCAATGCCGACGGTGTCGAGCTGCCCGCGTTGCCGATCAGTGCAGCGCAGGTGGCGGAGGTCATTGCCTTGGTGGAGTCCGATTCGCTGAACGACAAACTGGGCCGCCAGGTCATCGAGGCTGTGCTCGCGGGGGAGGGGAGCCCCACCGAGGTCGTCGCCGCCCGCGCTCTCGCGGTCGTCTCCGACACCGGCGCCCTGAGGGCGGCGGTGGACGCCGCGATCGCGGCCAACGCGGGTATCGCCGAGAAGATCCGCGGAGGCAAGGTCGCGGCCGTCGGCGCGCTGGTGGGTGCCGTCATGAAGGAGACCCGCGGCCAGGCCGACGCCGCCGCGGTCAAGGCCCTGATGTTGGAGCGCCTCGGCGTCACCGAGGCCTGAGCCCGCCGGCTGGAAATTTCCGGCGCCCGTCGGCTGGAGATTTCCTGAGCCCGTCGGCTGGAAGTTTCCGGTGCCTGTCGTCACTTCCGCACGCCTATCAGCCCGCCCGCGGGCTGATAGGCGTGCGGGGCGGATGACGGCCCGGCAAACCGGCCACCGCGGTGCGCCTAGCGGAACCGCGCCGAGCCGGTGGGACGCAGGCCGTCGAGGCGCAGGATCGTCACACCCGCGGTGTCCAGCGCCACCAGGCGACCGCCGGGCAGCGGCAGCACCTTGACCACGTCGCGGCCCTCGCGGCCGTTCCAGCCGGCCAGCGGCGTGAGCTGACCCCGCTGGTCCACTCCGACGGCCACCAGGCCACTGGTGGAGCGGCCACGCTCGTTCGGGGCAAATCCCAGGTCCGCAGGGTTGTCGGGGAAGCGGCAGACGAAGGTCCCCGCGTCCGCTGCCCGGGCGTCGCACCCCACCCGGGTGGCGAGCACCGGGAAGACCGCGACGCGCTCGAGGGGCAGGTACACGAAACCGCGAGGATCGGTCTCGACCGGTGAGCTGGTCCCGCGTCCGAAGCCGAGCGCGTCGCTGCGCCGCGGATCGGCCAGGTCGAGGATGTCGAAGGAGGACATCTGCAGGCCGAGGGTCTGCCCGAATTCGTCGGCGTCCTGGCCCACCCCGAGCAGGCGGTGCTCACCGATCGGGTGCAGGTAGGCCGAGTAACCCGGGATCTTCAGCTCGCCGCGAAGGCGCGGCGCCTGCGGATTCGACAGGTCGACGAGGTAGAGCGGGTCGCTCTGACGGAACGTCACGATCGCGGCCACGTCGTCGAACCACCGCACCGCGCGTACGGTCTCGGTCAGGCCCATGTTGCCGACCGCGCCGATCACGCGCATCCGGTCCCCGACGGTCTCCAGCACGCTCACCCCGGTCTCGGTGACGCCGCCGAAGCGAGAGTTCCACGGGGCGGTCGAGGTGGTGACGACGCGCAGCAGTCCGTCGCGTTCGGACATTGCCCAGCGACCATAGAGGTAGCCCGTCACCGTCCCGCTGGCCTCGTACTCGGCGCCGGCGCCGGTGATGTCGAAGGAGTGGATCCTACTCACCGTGCTCGGACTCTGGGCCGGTGCTAGCGCCGGCGCACCGGGGCTCACCCGCTGCTGCGCGCCGGAGAGCGCTGCGGGCGTCGGTCCCCAGCTACCGCCGCCCCAGCCGCCGTCGGTGGTCGCGACGAACAGGCGATCCGCCGAGGCGTAGACCAGGTCGCCGTTGCCCACGATGGCGGTGGACAGCGCCGAGCCGAGGTCGCCCTCGCCGGCGTCCAGGCTGAGCACCGTCACCAGATCCAGGCCGGAGTCGACGCTCGGGTAGCGGACGTCGGAACAGTCGACCAGCGGTGACTCGGACACCGTGCGGGCTTCGCGGTTCACGGTGCGCCGGGTCGGCAGCCAATCCTGCGCGGCGGCGCCCTCGATGCCCTCGCGCAATACGTCCGCCCCGCGAGTGTCGAAGCTGGGCAGGGCGAGCGGGGTGCTGGAGAAGACCAGCCGGACGGTGTCGTCGACCATCCGCGCGGACAGGTATCGGGCGGTGACCTCCTCACTCGAGCGCACCAGCGGACGGTCCGCATTGGACAGGTCGATCACCGAGATCGTGGTGGAGTCGATCGCGTAGTTCGACGATCGCCGGTCGAACGCGCCGCCCGCCTCACTCGGGCGGATGCCGAACTTGCCGGTCTGCTCGGCGTTGCCGATGACGACCGCGCGGTCCCCGGAGAGCAGAAGCTCCACGGGCTTTTGCCCCGGCAGGTCAACGTGGCCGCGCCTGCGCGGGGTGTCCCCGCGCACATCCATCACCTCCAGCGTGCCGCCCGAGATCGTCACCAGGATGTGGCCGTCGGTCTTGGCCAGGTCGGCCTCGTCCACCCCGGCCTCCTGGGTGTTCGTTCCCCTCTGGTCGGGGCCGACCGCGTCGGCGGGAGAGGCGCTGGTGGTAGCCGGTTCACTGGAGCCGCGCTCGGCCGCCTGCGCCGAAGCACCCGCGCCGTCCGGCGCGACGTCGGTCGGGGCCTGGGGCGCGGTGGCGGCGGCGCCATCCCGCGGGACTGCGGTGAGCTCGCCCTCGAGTCCTCGGGCGGGAGCGCCCGGTGGCCCGGGATCTGCCGGCAAGGGGAACGCCAAGGGGTCATCGCGCACCGGCAACTGCTCGTAGGAGTCGAGCCGCGCGAGTGCGAGTTCACGCATGTGGTCGGCCAGCGCGTCACAGTCGGAGAACCGGGTGAGCTCGCTCGCGGCCTGCGCGCTCGAGTCGGCGAGCGGGTTCAGGATGACGGCCGCCGCCACCGCCCCGCCGGTCGCCGCGGCCATCGCCAGGACACCGCGCCCGGCCCGCAACCGGCGAAGGGGTGAACGGGGTGCCGAACTGGGCTCGGTGCTCATCTGAGACATGCCTTGGCCCTCCGCGATGACGGTGTGGCCGCTTCGACCACACTGCACAGACGCGGGGACGCCCAGAAACGTTCGAACAGGATCAGATCAGACCGGGTTGAGACCGTTTGGCAACACTTTTTGCAGGCATCTCCGAACGCACGGCGCCTGTCGTCACTTCCGCACGCCTATCAGCCCGCTCGCGGGCTGATAGGCGTGCTGGGCGGATGACGGCCCGGCAAACCGGCCGCCGCGGGACGCCGCTCATTCATGAGCTGGGGCCCATAGATCGCCCGGAATTGCCGACGAATCTGGTCCTGGGCGTAGGGAGAACGCCCCAAGCTGTGTCAGCTGCGGACGATCCGCAGCACCCGGTCGTCGCCGGAGCGCACCTGCCCGCGCCCGTCGGTGTTGCTGGTGATCACCCACAGCGAGCCGTCGGGGGCAGCCGCCACCGTGCGCAACCGCCCGAACTCGTCGGTGAAGTGATCCTTCGGAGTCGCGGTCGGCGGTCCCGAGGACGTCAGCGGGATCTGCCACAGCCGTGACCCGCGTAGCCCGGCCATCCAGATCGATCCCTTCCAGAACGCGATCCCGCTCGGCGAGGCCTCATCGGTGGACCACACCCGCGCGGGGTTGGTGAAGCCCGGACGGTTTCCCCTGCCTTCGACCATCGGCCAGCCGTAGTTGCGCCCTGGCCGGATCAGGTTCAGCTCGTCGAAGGTGTTCTGCCCGAATTCGGCCGCCCAGAGCCGGTCGCGGGAGTCGAAGGCCAGGCCTTGCACGTTGCGGTGGCCCAGGGAGTACACGAGCGATCCCTGGTTGGGGTTGTCGGCGGGAGCCCTGCCCGATCGAGACGCGCGCAGGATCTTGCCGTTCAGGGATCTCGGATCCTGGGAGGTGGCGGTGACCCCGGCGTCGCCGGTGCCGACGTAGAGCATCCCGTCCGGGCCGAAGGTGATCCGGCCACCGTTGTGGAAGGACGCCTTTCTGATCCCGGAGATCACCACGGTGGGCGCGCTCAGGCCCCCGGGGGAGTAGGTGAAGCGCACCACGCGGTTGTCCCCGGCCGCGGTGAAATAGACGTAGAGGTGTTGGGTGCGCCCGAAGTTCGGGGCAACGGCGATCCCGAGCAGGCCACCCTCGCCGCCGGGAACCACCCCGGGGACCTTGCCCACCTCGCGGACCTGTCCGCTGGTGGTGATCCGGCGGATCATCGCGGTGTCCCGCTCGGAGACCAGCGCTGAGCCGTTCGGCAGGAACGCCAGACCCCAGGGCGCCGCCAAGCCGGTGGCGACCGTGCGGGAGACCCGGGGCGGCCCGGAACCTGCGGTGTCCACCGAGCCCGCGGTCGGGTCCAGGTCGTCGGCGATCGTGCCGGGCGGGGAGCCGGGGCCGGTGGCGGCCTCGTCATCGCCGCAGGCGGTCAGCGCCAGCGCGAGGCTCAGGGTGAGGACGGACAGTGCGGCGATGGGGGTACGCATGCTCATGTACACGTCCTGCCCTTCCGGATCGTTCCCGAACCGCCTGCGCATGGATCCCGCTCTGCGGTCCGGTAGTCTCGAATCTTGGACACCGGGGCGAGGCAACTTGACACTGCCTTGGAGATCGGCGACGGTTCGTGCATGTACCTGAACGCGAGCGTAGTACTCGTCGAGCGCGCCGACTGACCTCCACGTCAGCCAGCGCGCTACCCCTCGATCCGCCCGTCCGGGCACCGGGGGGTTTTTTGTTGCCACCGGATCGCCCGCACTGCAGCTGCTCACGAGAAGAGAACCCGAATGCCTGAAGCCGACCCCATGCCCGGCGCGCCGCTTACTCCTGGCAAAATCACCGGCGCCCAGTCCCTCGTGCGTTCCCTGGAGCACGCCGGCGTCGAGATCATCTTCGGCATCCCGGGCGGAGCGATCCTGCCGGCCTATGACCCGCTGTTCGACTCCACCCAGATTCGCCACATCCTGGTCCGCCACGAGCAGGGCGCCGGACACGCCGCGCAGGGCTACGCGATGGCGACCGGCCGGGTCGGCGTCTGCATGGCGACCTCGGGCCCGGGTGCCACGAACCTGGTCACCGCGATCGCGGACGCCCACATGGACTCCGTGCCGATCGTGGCGATCACCGGGCAGGTGCCCAGCGGGGCGATCGGGTCCGACGCCTTCCAGGAGGCCGACATCCGCGGCATCACGATGCCGATCACCAAGCACAACTACCTGGTGACCGACGCCGACGAGATCCCGCGCGCCATCGCCGAGGCTTTCCACATCTCGTTGTCCGGCCGACCCGGTCCCGTGCTGGTGGACATTTCCAAGGACGCCCTGCAGGCGATGACGACGTTCGTGTGGCCGGACTCGCTCGACCTGCCCGGCTACCGCCCGGTCACTCGCCCGCATGCCAAGCAGGTTCGCGAGGCCGCCAAGATGATCATCGAGGCCAAAGCCCCGGTGCTCTACGTCGGCGGTGGCGTGATCAAGGCCAAGGCATCAGCCGAGCTGAAGGTGCTCGCCGAGCTGACCGGGATCCCGGTCGTCACCACGTTGATGGCGCGCGGGGCCTTTCCCGACAGTCACGACCTGCACCTGGGCATGCCCGGCATGCACGGGTGCGTGGCGGCCGTGGGCGCCTTGCAGAAATCGGACCTGTTGATCTGCCTGGGTGCCCGTTTCGATGACCGCGTCACCGGCAAGTTGTCCTCCTTCGCCCCCGGCGCCAAGGTCATCCACGCCGACATCGACCCGGCCGAGATCGGCAAGAACCGGCACGCAGATGTGCCGATCGTGGGTGATGCCCGTGAGGTCATCGCGGACCTCGTGGTGGCGCTGCAGACCGAGCATGAGGCCGGGCGCAAGGGCGACTATGCCCCCTGGTGGGCG
This sequence comes from Sporichthyaceae bacterium, assembly GCA_052388275.1. GTDB lineage: Bacteria > Actinomycetota > Actinomycetes > Sporichthyales > Sporichthyaceae > JBQTII01. The sequence goes on from JBQTII010000071.1 coordinate 17,154, forward strand.
CAGGTCTCCGAGCTGCGCGCGCGTTACCCGCTCGGCTACGACGATTTTGACGATGGCTCACTTTCCCCTCAGTACGTCATCGAGCGGATCGGTGCGATTGCGGGACCGGAGGCGATCTACTGCGCCGGGGTCGGCCAGCACCAGATGTGGGCGGCCCAGTTCGTCAAGTACGAGAAGCCCGACACCTGGTTCAACTCCGGGGGCCTGGGCACGATGGGCTACTGCGTCCCGGCGGCGATGGGCGCCAAGGTCGGTCGGCCCGAGGCCGTGGTGTGGGGCATCGACGGCGACGGCTGTTTCCAGATGACCAATCAGGAACTGGCCACCTGCGCGATCAACAACATCCCGATCAAGATCGCCGTCATCAACAACGGGAGCCTGGGCATGGTGCGCCAATGGCAGACCCTGTTCTACGGCGGGCGCTACTCCAACACCGACCTGCAGTCCAAGCGGATCCCGGACTTCGTCAAGCTCGCCGACGCCTACGGGTGCGTGGGCCTGCGCTGTGAGAAGGCAGCGGACGTGGACGCGACGATCGAAAAGGCGATGGCGATCCACGACATGCCTGTCGTCATCGACTTCGTCGTGCACCAGGACGCGATGGTGTGGCCGATGGTCGCCGCCGGAACATCGAACGACGAAATTCTGTACGCCCGCGACCTTGCGCCGTCCTGGGACCGTGAAGAAGAGGAAGGCACCAGCGCAACATGACGATTCATACACTCTCCGTTTTGGTGGAGAACAAGCCCGGCGTGCTCGCGCGCATCTCGGCGTTGTTCGCCCGCCGCGGTTTCAACATCGACTCCCTCGCGGTCGGCCCGACCGAGCACCCGGAGATCTCCCGGATGACGATCGCGGTGAACGTCGAGGGCAACCCCCTCGAGCAGGTGACCAAGCAGCTGAACAAGTTGGTCAACGTGCTCAAGATCGTGGAGTTGGAGCCTTCCTCCTCGGTGCAGCGCGAGTTGGTGCTGGTCAAGGTGCGCGCCGACGCCGAGTCTCGTTCGCACGTGCTGGAGACCGTGCAACTGTTCCGGGCGAAGGTGATCGACGTGTCCACCGATGCGGTGACGATCGAGGCCACCGGCAGCGCCGACAAGCTTGACGCCCTGCTGCGCATGCTCGAACCCTTCGGGGTCAAGGAGCTCGTGCAGTCCGGCATGGTGGCGATCGGCCGCGGTCCCCGTTCCATCACCGACCGCTCGCTGCGGCCGGTCGAGCCGCGCCGCGCATAGT